>JACREZ010000032.1 GCA_016212665.1 Ignavibacteriota bacterium | reverse complement strand
ACACGTTGACATACAATGCGGGTTCGAACGGTTCAATTACCGGAACGACACCGCAGACAGTGAATCATGGTTCAGACGGAAGCGCAGTAACAGCAGTTGCAGATACTGGTTATCACTTTGTAGACTGGAGTGATGCTTCTACCGATAATCCACGGACAGATATGAACGTCCAGAGCGATATTACTGTAACCGCGAACTTTGCAATTAACACTTACACGTTGACATACAATGCGGGTTCGAACGGTTCAATTACCGGAACGACACCGCAGACAGTGAATCATGGTTCAGACGGAAGCGCAGTAACAGCAGTTGCAGATACTGGTTATCACTTTGTAGATTGGAGTGATGCTTCTACTGATAATCCAAGAACTGATATGAACGTTCAGGGCGATATTACGGTAACCGCGAACTTTGCGTTGGATATGGTTGAGGTCATGTTTGCCGTAGATATGAAAGTTCAAATGATGAGAGGAAACTTTAATCCGTCTGAGGATACAGTATATATTGGCGGAAATTTTAATAGTATGCTGTATGATATTATGTCGGATGGAAACAACGATTCCATTTATACTTTTACATTCTCGAACGGTTACCCCGGTGATACACTAACATTCAAATTCGGCTATTATGATTTTAGCCAGAGTAATGTATCGTTAGAGAATGATCCGATACGAGAATATATTATCCCGATGGGTGGTGGTTCATATTCCGATTATTTTGACAGAGACAGTACGTACAACCCGCCAATTGTTGTTACATTTAATGCGAACATGTGGGTGAAGATTAAAAAAGGTGCGTTTGACCCGGCAAATGATATATTAGTAGTCAGCGGAGATTTCAATAGTTGGGGAACTTCAGACACTTTAAAAGATTTAGATAATGATTCAGTCTATTCAATTACACTCCAACCGGGTTTATCTGGTGATACGATTAAATTTAAATTCCGTTATTGGGATAAAAACGACAATCCAAATACGGCATCCAATTGGGAGGATAATCCGGATCGTTTGTTTGTTATTCCCGATGGCGGAGGTACGTTTGAAGATTATTTCAACCGCGATTCAGTCTATGTCGAGCAACATGATATTCAGGTTACGTTCTCAGTAAATATGGAACTTGAACGACTTTCCGGCCGTTTCGACCCGGTTGATGATGTAGTTGAAGTACGCGGTTCTTTCAATGGCTGGGGTGGAGGTACGCTTACATCCAACGCATTGAATCCGGATTTATTTGAAGGAACATTTACGATTCGGGCAGGAGTCGGTGAATCTTTCCGATTTAAATTCTGGTATGAGGATAATAATTGGGAAAGTTTCAGTAATGATCGTGTGTACACGTTTACGCAATCTGATATTGATAATTTGGCAGCATCAATCAATGAATCATTTAATAATGGCTCGCTTGAAACCGTTATCAATCAAACTTGCACCATCAAGTTCACATGTTATACAACTGGTGCGAAATCTATTCTATCGAATAACACGTTCCCTGTTGTTAACTCCGTGTGGATTGCGGGAAGTTCACAACCGTTACAATGGCCCGGAGACGGATGGCCCAATTCGGATACGTCCATTGCTATTCGTATGTATGATGACGGAACGAATGGTGATATAACTGCCGGTGACCAGATATTCTCACGGGATGTTTTATTCCCTGCATACACAGTTCTTGATGTACAGTACAAATACAGCATCAATTTTGGTGATGATGCAAATAACGAAGGTGGGAATGATAACGAAGCAGGATTTGCTGCAAACCATGAACTACACATGGACCGTTATCTTTCTAGTGCTACGGCTGTTGATACATTTGGAACTGTCGGTCCAACTGTGTTAGAAGACCCGCTTGGAATCGGCGATGACCAAAGTGGAATTCCGTTCGTGTTTAGTTTAAACCAGAACTATCCGAATCCGTTTAACCCGTCAACGACGATTAACTATTCTCTCGCGGTTTCTTCGCCTGTTGTGCTAAAAGTGTATGACATGCTCGGTCGTGAAGTGGAAACGTTGGTGAACGGTGTTCAGCAAAGCGGAACCTACACGCTTTCGTTCTCACCGAAGAATTTGCCAAGCGGAATTTATTATTACCGCTTAACGACAAATAACTTTGTCGAGACGAAGACGATGATGTATGTTAAGTAATGTCAGATAAATAATTATTTGAAAAGGCGCTTCTTGTTTCTAATGACAAGAGCGCCTTTTTTATTTACAGATGTTCGGAATAAATCTATGAAACACTTCTTCATTTAGTCTCTCGCTTTTCTTATATTCATACAAAAATTGAACACGACAATGACGAGATTACTGACACTTCTATTTTTATTCTCTCAACTTTTACTTTCTCAACAACCATCATCTATGACGAAACTGAAAGTTCCCGACTGGACGAAAGACGCCATCTGGTATCAAATATTCCCTGAACGATTTGCAAACGGAGATTCTTCCATTGACCCGCCTAATGTTGAAAAGTGGGGAGGAAAGCCGAAACGACAAAACTATTTTGGCGGCGACCTGAAAGGAATCATTGAACATCTTAATTACCTTCAGGAACTCGGTATCAATGCCCTCTATCTCAATCCTATTTTTGAATCGAACACCAACCACAAGTATCACGCAACCGATTATTACAAAATAGATGATAACTTTGGTACGGAGGAAACATTCAAGCAATTATTGAGCGAGTGCCACAAACGGAATATTCGTGTCATCATTGACGGAGTGTTCAATCACACGGGAAGAGATTTTTTTGCGTTTGATGATATCATCAAGAACGAAGCGAACTCGAAATATATCAACTGGTATAAAGTGCATAGTTTCCCTGTGGGACCCGCAAGCAAACCCAATTACGAGTGTTGGTGGGGTTACGGAGATTTACCGAAGTTGATGGCTGATACTCCCGAAGTGCGGAAGTATTTGTTTGATGTAACAAAATATTGGATGAAAACAGGACTTGATGGCTGGCGGCTCGATGTGCCGAATGAAATGTCGCACGACTTTTGGATTGAATGGTGCAAGTTGGTTAAGGAAGTAAATCCCGATGCCTATATTGTCGGAGAACTTTGGGAAGATGCAACGCCGTGGTTGCAGGGAAATGAATTTCATGCGGTGATGAATTACCGCTTCCGGAACGCCGTGATTGATTACTTCGTGAATGAACTAACCAATGTAACTGAGTTTGATTCCGTGTTGAAAAAAATCAGGGAAGATTACCCTGAAGAAGCAAGCTATGCAATGCAAAATCTCATCGGCAGTCATGATACGGAACGATTCTTAACGCTTATGCGGGGTGATGTGGATAAGATGCGCGTTGCTGTTTTATTTCAAATGACATATCTCGGCGCGCCGATGGTCTATTACGGAGATGAAATCGGAATGGAAGGAGGCAAAGATCCGGATTGCCGACGCACGATGCCATGGGATGAATCTCAGTGGGATACTGATTTGCAGGATTGGTACAGAAAACTTATCAAGATACGAAATGAAGTCTCCGTGCTACGTCGCGGTTCATTCAAAACTGCTCTTGTTGATGATGAAGGGGAGATGTACGGTTTCTGGCGTGAAGATGGCAACGATGCCGCTCTGGTTCTCTTCAACAATGATGAGGAAGATAGAACGATTTCTATCACTGCAACCGGACAAGATGTTGAATGGACGGATAAACTGAATAGCGTCTCATATAAAAAAGATGGTTCAGAAATCAAAGATATAAATATCCCCGCGTTGTCCGGCGTTGTACTTGTTCCCAAACGATAAAAAGATTTTCCAATGACATTTACTATGAAAACGAAATTACTCCTCTGTGTCATTTTCCTTTGTTCTTTTAATGTTTTTGCACAAACGAGTGCGGATAGTGTGACGATAACGTTTCGGGCTCATTTCCCTGCAACACCGACGATGTATTTACCTGGTCAATTTAATGGTTGGACACCAAATACCGCTGCTTCACAAATGACCTACAATTCTTCATTATCGGCATGGACAAAAACGTATTCATTCAAAATACATGATGCGTCTGATTCACGAAGAACCCTTGGTGATTCAGTTTTTCAATACAAACTTAATCAGGGTGGAAACAACTGGATGCCTGACCCACTCAATCCGGAACAGAATGCAAGTGATAATAACAACTCTGTTCTTCGGATGAAGAAATTATTTTGGTTTCAATTCTATCAGACAGTTTCTGGAAGTAATATTACACGATTAACAATCGGCTTGGTTCGAGCCAATAGTGACACGATTACTTCGGTCATTCTTCACCAAGGGACAACTCAAGATGCAGTTCTTACTTCAATGGACATTACTGATTGCTATAATAAGAGCACACGAATAATAGACACCGTTCTTGCTACACCATTTCCAAAATCAAATTATATTCGACTTGTTGCATACAACAATCATGGCGATTCAGTAGTTTATTCAAAAGGCGGTTTCGTTCCTACAACACTGCCTGTTCCTATATATGCAAAAAAGGGAGTCACGTTGCCAAGTCCAGCGTCAAATGATTCGACATCATTCTGGGTGGAAGTACCGACGAGCAAGGATTATGTTTTGTTGAAAGTCGTACAGAGTGGGCAATCAATCGAAACTGCAACTCCTTTATTGATGAGAAGAACTCCTTCACCTTATGGTTGGTGGATGAATGTGAAACTTGATTCAGGTACGTATGAATATATTTATGAGATCGAGCCTGCGCAACGAATACCCGATCCTTATGGAAGACAGGTATCAAATAATGGATTAACGAAGTTTACTGTTGGTCCTTCGGGGTTAACGTATGATGATTATCAATGGCAGGATGACGGGTATAATCGTCCCCCGCTGAATAAACTAATCATGTATGAATTAAATGTTACAGAATTTGCAGGAGGTTATTACAATTTATCGCCGGGTCAAGTTAAATGGTTTCGTATGAGAAATCTTTTATCATATCTTGACTCACTTGGTGTGAATGCAATTGAGTTAATGCCCGTCATGGATTATGGAAACATCGGTACGTCAGGTTTTTCGTGGGGGTATGATTTGAATAGTTATTTCGCGCTTGAGCCATCCTTCGGTACTCCGCGAGATTTTAAGGAATTTGTAGATTCGGCACATGGTAGAGGAATCGCCGTTATCTTAGATGTTGTTTATAATCATTTGAATGAAACAAGCGCTCTCTGGCAAATGAATCCAAATGAAGCTTCTAATCCTTATTTCAAACTTATCAATGATAAGCGCCCGAATGAAGATGAACTTCAGTTCTTTAAAGACATGGACCATTGGACGCAAGAGACACAGGATTTGGTCTACGCTGCTCAAAAAATGTGGATAGATGAATATCATATTGATGGTTTCCGGTATGATTATACACAAGGTATCGGATGGAGTCGCTTCGATACAACGAAAGGAATTTTAGGTTGGGCGAACAAAATCGCACGTGAATACAACAATTCAATTTACCAGATTGCCGAACATCTTCCTGAAAGTCCTGCGTTGATTTATTACAGCGGATTAAATGGTGGCTGGCATGACAGTTTTAGAGATGAAGTTTTTAAACACGTAGTTCCAAATCAACAACCCTCATTGAGTACAGTTGAAAATCTTATTCTGGGTTTAGGGGCATATTCAAGCAATGATACCCCTGGTTCTCCAACAAGTTATGCAGATAGAACCGGTCCCGTCAACGCGACTTCAAATCATGATGAACAATCATTGTTTTATGAAATGGTTCATTATCAGCACGTTGATACGGCAACAGCATTACAACGTGATAAACTTTATGCAACCTTCATGTTTACCTCGCTTGGTATTCCAATGCTTTGGGAAGGAATTGAGTTTAGTGCACCTCGCGGTTGGGACGGCAATAAATTGGATTATCGTCCTGTCGAATGGAACGTCTATAGAACCGCCCGCGGCAAATCTCATTTCCAATTTTATAAAACGCTTATCATGCAGAGAAAATATAATCCTGCGTTGTATCAGGGTTCATTGGTAAAGCAGTACAAGTACGATTCGAAAAAAGTTTTGGTCTGGGGGTTCAATGATGCTGATACCGGAGCGGCAATTGAAATCATCGCCAATCTCAGTAATCTTCCTCAAACGGTTACAAATGTCCCGTGGCTCCGCACCGGGACCTGGTATAATGTCTTCGACCAAAGTTCATTTTATTCCGACAGTTTGACAATTGAGAGTGTTACAATCCCATCATATTCTGTTCTGATTTATACAAACAGAAGTAACGAAGAACTGGGCATTCCTCTCGGCGTTGATGACGGTATGATGGAACTGCCGGAACAATTTTCACTTGCTCAGAATTATCCGAATCCGTTTAATCCGACAACAAATTTCGGATTTCGGATTTCGGATTTCGGATTGGTCACGCTGAAGGTGTTTGATATTTTGGGAAGGGAAGTCGCTATGATTGTAAATGAGGAATTACATCCGGGAGTTTACGACAGAAAATGGAACGCAAGTAACATTCCAAGCGGAGTATATTTCTATCGCCTTTCAACAGATGCCGGTTCGCAGGTGAAGAAACTTGTCTTGATGCGTTAGTAATTGATTCAATGACTATCAATCATCAATCGTTAATCCGTTTTCTTGACTCTGGACTTGGTGTTTTGTCATCAGTCATTAGTCATTTGTCATTTGTCATTAGACCACTGCTCATTGCTCTAAGCTCTTTGCTCTTAGCTTCCTGTGCAAGAGAAGATGACCCCAACCGCATCATCATCTGGCATCAGATGCGTGTGGATGAACGTGTGATTCTCGAAGAACAGATGCAGAAATTTATGCAACTTCATCCGGACATTAAAGTCGAAGCAATTTACAAAGAGACGGAAGAATTGCGTTCGGGGTTTATTGTTGCCGCGATTGCAGGTCAAGGTCCGGATTTGGTGTACGGTCCCGCTGACCAGGTTGGTCCGTTTCAGGTGATGGATATTATCGTGCCGATGGAAAATTTGTTTGATAAAGAATGGCTCGATTCGTTCAACCCGAAAGGGCTGACGTGGTTCAAAGGACACCTCTATCAGATTGCAGATAAACTCGGCAATCATCTCACGCTTGTGTACAACAAGAAAATGATTTCGACTCCGCCTGAGACGGACGAACAACTTATTGCCATCGCCAAAGAGCAAACAAAAGATTTGGACGGCGACGGACGAAGCGACCAATATGGTTTGGTCTGGAATTACACCGAGCCGTTTTTCTATATTCCGTTCTTCAGTGGCTTCGGCGGCTGGGTGATGGATGAGCAAGGAGTTCCGACTCTCAACACACAGGCAAATATTGATGGTTTGAATTTCATCAAAGATTTGCGCGATACGTACAAGGTCATTCCAGCCGAAGCAGATTACAATGTTGCTGATGCGTTATTCAAAGACGGGAAAGCGGCGATGATTATCAACGGCGATTGGTCGTGGTCGGGATACAAGAAAGCGGGAATTGATATTGGCGTCGCGCCGATTCCGAAAATCAACAAGACTGGTTTGTGGTGTGCGCCGATGGTCTCCCCGAAAGGGTTTTCTGTCAATGTCAATGTTTCAAAGGAAAAGCTTCCTCATGTTGTTGAGTTTTTGAAATTTATCATGGAGCCGGAAAATCAATTGACAACTGCGAAGGCGCTCAATACGATGCCGACGCGCACGATTCTGTACGAAGACCCGTTCATCAAGAACGATGATATTCTCATCAATTCGAAACGGCAAATCGAAGTTGGAAAACCGATGCCTGTTGTTCCCGAACTCCGCGCAATCTGGGATGCGATGCGTCCGAGTTATCAGGCAGTCCTTGGCGGAAATATCACAGCAAAAATCGCCGCAAAACAAATGCAGGAGATGGCGCTCAGGAAGATTGCGGAGATGAACGAGTAATCAATTCAAAATTCAAAATGGAAAAAAAGTAGTTGAGATAATGAGTAGTTGAGTACAAAGTACCAAGTACAACATGAATTACAAATGACCATTGACTAATGACCAATGACAATGAACATACAACCGTCAACTGATTAACAAAAAATTGAACAAGTTTAGTACAAAAATATTTATCTTCGTTTTCGTCGCGCCTGCGTTTCTTTTGTTGCTCGGCGTTGTGTTCTATCCGTTTATTTACAACGTGATAATCTCATTCTCGAACATGAACCTTCGCCACATCAAGGATTGGCATCTCATTGGACTTCAGCAGTACATCAAAGTCTTCACCGAGCCGACGCAACCGAACTTCTACGGGATATTTTTGAAGACTGTTATCTGGACTGTTGTGAACGTGTTCTTTCATGTCGTGCTTGGTGTGTTTCTCGCGTTGCTTCTCAATCAGGCAATCAAAGGAAAATCAATCTACCGGACATTATTGATTCTCCCGTGGGCGATTCCGCAATACATCGTTGCTCTGACGTGGCGCGGGATGTTCAACTATGAATACGGTTCAATCAACATTATCCTGACAAAGTATCTCAATCTTCCTGCTGTCGAGTGGTTGAAAAGTCCGACCGAAGCATTTCTCGCTTGCATTCTCACTAATGTCTGGCTCGGATTTCCATTCATGATGGTGGTCGCTCTCGGTGCGTTGCAAAGCATCCCGCATGAACTTTATGAGGCGGCAGATATTGACGGCGCATCATGGCATCATAAATTAAAGAACATTACAATCCCGCTCATCCGCCCGGTGATGATCCCCGCAATCACGCTTGGTATTGTTTGGACGTTCAACAACTTGAACATTGTGTGGCTTGTCAGCAACGGCGGTGAACCGTCAGACCAAACTCATATTCTTGTATCATTCGTGTATAAAGCCGCGTTCAACTTGTACCGTTACGGTTACGCCGCTGCGCTTTCGATGGTGCTGTTTATTATTCTTCTTATCTTCAGCGTGACGTTTATGAAACGAACGAAAGCGACAGAAGCGGCCTATTAATTTCGCCTGCCTGCCGCAGGCAGGAATTGCGGATTGACAATTGCGGATTGACATTCATGACTAATGACTATTGACAAATGACTAATGCCAAGAGAAAAAATCTATTAAAGAAAGTTGTTACCCATGCAATTCTGATTGTGTTTACTATCGTTGCAGTCTATCCTGTTTTACAAGTGGTCACGATTTCGCTTCGTCCGGGAGACAAATTGCTTTCGACTTCATTGGAAATCATTCCTGCAGATGCGACGTTGCAATCGTATGTTTCCTTATTCACTGACAGACCTTTTTTGAAATGGGTGTGGAACAGCGCTCTTATTTCGTTCACCGTTACATTGACCGGCGTCGTGCTTGCTTCGATGACGGGCTATGCTTTTTCACGCTTCAACTTCATGGGAAAGAAACTCGGACTCCTGAGTTTGTTGGTGACACAAATGTTCCCTGCAACGATGCTCTTGTTGCCGTTGTATATTATGCTCATTTACTTTGGTCTGATTAATACATACTCCGGGTTAATTATCATCTACACGGCAACCGCGTTACCATTTTGTATTTGGACGATGAAAGGATATTACGACACAATTCCAATTAGTCTTGAAGAAGCGGCACGGATTGACGGGTGCAATCAGTTTCAATCGTTTTACAAAGTGATTCTTCCGCTTGCCGCGCCTGCGCTTGTTATCACCGGATTGTTTTCGTTTATGACTGCATGGTCGGAGTACATCGTTGCCGCTCAGATTCTTCAGGATTCGGAGCTATACACTTTACCGCTCGGATTAAAATCATTTGAGGCGAACATGTCAACGGAGTGGGGATTATACGGTGCGGCATCGCTCATAGTAATGATACCGGTTGTTGTGTTGTTTATTGTGTTGAGTAAGTGGTTGGTTTCGGGATTGACCCTTGGAAGTGTGAAAGGATAAAGAATTTCGAATTTCCTTATGCTTATTCAATAAGAGAAGAAATATTCCAGAACGTCATCAATCCTCGCACGCCAGTTCGACCAATTATGTCCTTCAGGATATTCAGCATACGTTACCGTTGCTCCTTTTTCTTGTAGCAACTGAGAAACAGTTTTCGCTTCTTCCTGTGTATCGTTGATAGTCCCCGTATCAATATATACATTCACATCTAAGCGAATCATTTGGTCGAACAATTTCATGATGGCTTTATTTGCTTGATTGTATGCCGGCGATTGCGCCGCACAGTTCTTTATAAAATGTGAACGAAGCATGACCATGTATGTCGAAATCAATCCGCCCAATGAAGCGCCCATAATGTACCGATCTTTTGCGCTATGAGTTGCGGGGTAACTACGCTCAATTTTCTGAGCTAGTTCATGCTCAATAAAATCCAAGAAAGAATCATTGGCAGTGTAATCTTCCCGACGGTGATTTGTTCGTTGGTCTGTCAAATCACTTCGCGGGTCAACAAACACAACAAGTACGGGCTTGATTCGGCGTTCTGCGATGAGATTATCAAGCACATTCGTCATCTTGCCAAGTGAAATATACTCACCGCCATCGGTTACGAAGAGTGTCGGCAAGCGAGTTTCTTTTGAAACTCCTACCGGGGTATAGATGAACGTAGGGATTCGCCTGTTCAGTAGTTTGCTTTCAACATACATCGTATCAATTTTGCCCCGTGCAACTCGTTGTTGATGCTCAATGTCCTTCGGTGGATGATATTCCTTCGACCGAATTTCGGAGTTCTCACCAAATCCTCCGGGTGCTTTTTGCTTGTTGAACGGGTCGAGAATCCATTGTTCATCTACAATAAACTTATACTCCATTCGTCCGCTGCGGGGGATGTCTTCGATATGGAGAAATAAATCAGTTTGTGGGATTTGCACCATCGTTGTTTTTGCAGGCTCCCATGAATTAAAGTCACCAGCCATTTGCACTACCTTTCCATTCCCCCGGTAAAGAAAATAGACAGTGTTTCCTTCCATTATCGGTAACGAATGTTGTGCGAGATACTCATCAATCATTACTGATTTCAATCGCACATTTGGTTCTTCAATAAGTTTCCCGAGAAATCGTTCGAAGGAAGGAGTCTGAGAGTAAAGGAGAACGTTTGAACAACAGAATATGAAAAGGAAAAGAACGGTTTTCCGAGCCATGAATTATTTCAGATAATGTGAATTAAAATAATGTATAGATAAATGGCGCAAGCGCAGAACCTTCTGTCAGCACAACAATCAGTCCGAGCAATAACAGGAAGAAAACAATGGGACCGAGCCACCATTTTTTCCGTACGCGCATAAACGCCCAGAACTCTGAAAAAATTGCAAGGCGTGAGGTAAGTTTTTTGATGAATTTCATAACTATGTATTTCTTAATATTCCTTCGTGGTTCAATCCAACTGAAACTCTTTTTGCCAACTCAAATCCAATGTCAGGTTTGCCATCTTCTTTTTATCAAGGATGAACGAGCCGAGAACAAGATAATCCATTTCCGTTCTCATAAAGCATCTGAATGCATCCTCCGGCGAGCAGACAATCGGTTCGCCGCGTACATTAAATGATGTATTGATGATGACCGGGCAACCGGTAAGTTTTTCAAACGTTGAAATCAAATCATAATACAAGGCATGTTGTTGCCGGTTGATTGTTTGAAGTCGGGCGGAACCATCAACATGTGTAATGGCGGGAACTGTTCTTTTGTTTTCTCGTACTTGTGCAACAAGCAACATGAACGGACTCGGACAATCAATCTCGAAATATTCATTTGTTTTATCTTCAAGGATAGTCGGCGCGAATGGACGGAAACTCTCGCGGAATTTGATTTTCAAATTGACGCGTTGCCAATTCTCTTTGTTTCGAGCGTCAGCGATAATGCTTCTCGCACCAAGCGCACGCGGTCCGAACTCCATTCTTCCCTGAAACCAACCGATAACATTTTGTTCAGTAATCAGGCGTGCGGTTTCATTTAACAATTCAACCCGGTCATATTTCAAATAGGGAAGTTGTTTGGAGTGCAGGAATTCTTCAATCATTTCGTCGGAGAATTCAGGTCCGAAGAACGCATGTTCCATCGAGAACGTTCGAGGTTTTCCGAGTAACGTATTGTAGATGTAATATGCCACGCCAAGCGCTCCACCCGCATCACCGGATGCCGGTTGAATGAAAACATTCTTGAATGGAGTTTGCTGTAATACTTTACTGTTCGCGACACAGTTAAGAGCAACTCCGCCTGCCATACATAAGTTTGGCAATTTCGTTTCTGCATAGACATGGTTCGCCATCTTGACGACGACTTCATCCGTAACCTTTTGCAAACTTGCGGCGACATCTTTATGAAACTGTGTCAGTTTCGATTCGCCTTCGCGTGTTTTCTCTCCGAATAATTCTTCAAACTTTTTTCCCGTCATCGTCAGATGACGGTCGTACACAAAATACTCCATGTTCAAACGAAAACTTCCGTCATCTTTCACATCAATGAGATTTTTCATTATGAGGTCGTAGAAGCGCGGCTCGCCGTACGGTGCAAGTCCCATGACTTTGTACTCGGCGCTGTTGACTTTGAATCCGAGATAATAGGTGAACGCAGAATAAAACAATCCAAGAGAATGAGGGAAGCGAATAGTTTTCAAGAGTTGAATATCGTTCTCTTTGCCGAAACCAAATGTCGTTGTGTCCCACTCACCAACTCCATCCATTGTCAATATTGCCGCTTCCTTGAACGGTGAAACAAGGAACGCGCTTGCCGCGTGCGAGATATGATGTTCCGAAAAATAAATCGGACCGTGATAATCAAGCAGATCACGGATTTTTTGAGGTACCCACATCTTTTCGTTCAGCCAAACTGGCATGGCTTTCAGAAACGAGCGGAATCCAAGGGGCCATGTTGCAAGCGCGGTTTCAAGAATTCTGTCAAATTTTGTCAGAGGTTTATCATAAAAGCCGACATAATCCACATCGGAAATATTTATTCCCGCCTCCTGTAAACAGTATTGAATTGCGTTGCTTGGGAAATCGGGGTCATGCTTTTTCCGCGTGAAGCGTTCTTCCTGCGCGGCAGCAACAAGGTTCCCATCTTGCACAAGCGCGGCGGCGGAATCATGGTAGTAACAAGAAATGCCAAGAATGTTCATCTGCCTGATTTCGGATTTCGAATTGTCGATTGCGGATTATTGATTGTGAGCATAGAAAACAAGGCTCGACCTATTTAGAACTGATGATGGGCTTGTTCGTGTGTGTGGTTCACCGGTTCTTTGTCAGACCAGTAACTTTTTTGTTGAGTGAATTTTCTCTGCAACAAGTCTTTCCGTATCAGCAAGAGAAAAAGGGCAGGTACACCAATGACGATAAAATACGCGATAGAAAGGAGGACGCGCGTGCTGAACCAGTTCAACACTTTGGCAAATGCCATCCACCACGATTTAAGTTTGAGAAGAAATGGTTTCATACTTATTGTGCTTGACGTAATTGAGTGAGCATCGAACGTGCTTCTGCGTTTTGCGGGTCGAGTTGAACCGCTGTTTCAAGGTTCGCGAGCGTGCCTTGAAGATTTCCTTTTTTCCAATACGATGCCGCGAGAAAATACCGGGCGAGCGAACGGTCTTTCACAGTCATCTGTTCACTGCTTTTTAATTCGCTTGTAAATGTTGCTTCAAATTGTTCTATGGCGTTCTCTGTTTTCCCGATGTCATAGTAAAACATTCCGCACCTGACATGAGCAAACGGGTTGTCATCCAACGAAAGCGAGTGGAGATAGTATTTCTCTGCATTCAGTGTGTCATTCAACTCGCGGTACATATCCGCCATGTACATAAACGGCTTGTAATGGTACCACATTACTTTTGAAAGGGCGAGATATTCATGCAAGGCGTTCTTGTAATCATTGTTACTTTTATACCAATCGGCAAGGTCGTAGCGGGCTTTCGACCATGCAAGTCCTTTTTTTGCATACGCCACCGCCAACTCGCTTGCCTTATCAGTTACCGGGTATTGCTCGTTTGTTTTTCCTGATTTGACAAAGGGCCAACTATGAGTCAAGCCGAATATACGAAAATTTGCCGCTTCAATATCAAACCGGGTAACACCCGAACGTAGTTTGAATTCTTCATCGCTCAAATTCCGATTCCATTGATATTCATTCTTCGGGGCAAGGATATGGTTCTCTGCAATCGTTTCAAAAAAAGTTTTCGCCAACAGAAAATATCCGTCAAAGTTCGGATGCAAATGTTCGAGCATCAAATTCATTCCGACCAACTTGTTCGGCGATTCTCTTTCAAACGCAGATTCAGCATCAGCCACCGGTACGTTGAGTTCTTTGCAGAGATTTTTAATGAGATGATTGAAATCGGAAGTTGCGCGGAAACGAAGTCCGTCAAAATCGCGGGCTTTTTCATAGTACATTTTCGCAGAGGCAAAATCACTATCACGTTCCGCGCATTTTCCGAGTGCGAAGTATGTATCTGCTTGCATTGTGTCAGTCTCGGCTGCTTCCCGATAGAAATTCTTTGCCTGTTCAATGTCTCCGGTTTGTTCGGCATCATTTCCCTTCATCATCAACCCGGACCATTGCTGTTTGATTTGCTCTGTTGCGTTTTCGCTTAAGGACGCTTCCAATGGCTTTTGGTCTTTGATGTTGCTCGTGAGTGTACTGAGAATAATCGGAATATTCTTCTCCTTCGATAATTCAATTAAGTCGCGAAGATTTGCTTCAAAATTCTCTCTTGCTGTTTGATATTCTTCGCTGTTATACAGAATAATTTTCTCCCGCACCATTGTTTCCATCAAACTTGATTGAGCCGGAGTAACCTCGTTTGAAACCAAACCGCGAAGCGCCGAGATACCATCTTTCACAAGAAGGAATATTTTTAACTCACGCAATTTGAGCGTCAGATTGATTGCCCACCGCCATTGTCCGAAATATTCCGTCGAGCCGACTCCCATTGCCCCGTAAAACTCATTGTGACCGACATAGACAACAAACGCGTCCGGTTCATACTCGACAAGTTCTTTGGCGAAGTCGAGAACGGTGTAACTGTTCACCGCCGCAAGCCCGGTGTTGATGACTTCGATATTGCATTGCGGCAGCGTTTGTTTCAATCGGTCGGCAAGGAGGCGCGGGGCGGTAGCATTGTAATCGAACGGAAAGCCCGCCATCGTTGATTCGCCGAGCATGAAAATCCTTTTCGTGTTCGGTCGCTTGTTGATTTCAAACAAGTCGTCTTGAGCCTCCGGTATGCCGATATCCCGTTTAGAAAAATACCGACGGGCGACATCCCGGTTCAGCGTATAGTATTCTTTCCCAAGCACTGTCGTTTTAACGATAAGGTCAAGATTGCCGCCGTAATCAATCCATTGAAGGACTGATTCCATCGCGATGAAGAGAACAATGGGAAATGTAACAAGGAAAAGCCAAAACAATCGCCTCCGTTGAGGAGGAATTTCGATTATTGTTGAGGGAGCAGATGATTTCTTTTTACTCACGGAGTGTGAATATAATTAAAAATTTAGATAGTTTTTGAAGAAATAGTCAAATTCATTTAAGTTTATTCAATTTAGTAGGGTGAACAAGTTTTGCAGGGCATTCAAAACGGATTTGAGGGATGTCAAAATGGATTTGAGAGACGTCAAAACGGATTTGAGAGACGTCAAAACGGATTTGAGGGATGTCAAAACGGATTTGAGGGATGTCAAAACGGATTTGAGAGACGTCAAAATGGATTTGAGAGACGTCAAAATGGATTTGAGAGATGTCAAAACGGATTTGAGAGGCTTCAAATTGGTTTTGTAGAATTTTAATATGATTTTGGAAGGTTTCATAGAGTTGAAAGATAGTTGTGTTCGGTTTTGTTCATAAAAAAGGAGGTTATTTAGAAAAACCGCCGCAGGTAAGATTGGAAAGTGTTCAAATGAGATGAGGGAACAAACAAGTTATCAGAACTATCTCAAGAAATTCTTCATATCATTCTTGCATCTTATTGAAAAATTGATTACCATTCTGCCGCTTTAGTCGGGGCAGACTAACGTAACTTCATTTTGACATTAATTTATGTCGGAATGATTATGGGGAATAATAAAAAACATATAATAATCAGACAACGAGATTTGCATGATTTCATTACAAAAATATGAAGACATTTTAGAGGGCGTTTCCGGCGGATTTTTTGCCCTCGATAAACAATTCCGAATACTTTACTGGAACCGAGCGGCAGAAATCGGGACGCAACTTTCACGGGATGAAGTTCTCGGCAAAAATGTGTTTGAAGTTTTTCCGAACGCAGAACATGACCGAATCGGAGAATGTTATCGTGCGGCAATGAAGACGAAGCAGTTTCAAACCCTCGAACAGGTCTATAAAGACGAACGGTTTGAAAAGTGGTTTGATGTACGGGTCTATCCGAACGAGGGGGGAATTTCGGTTGTCTTCCAGGATATTACAGAGCAGAAGCGACAGCAAAGACAAAAAGAAATTCTCATGGAGGTTTCACACGTTATCAATGTCGCCCAATATATGGATGAATTGTGTCTGAACGCGGGAGAACAAATTGCCCGGTTCATGGAAATCCCGTCGCAGTTTGTTTGTATTTACCGGTTCGATGCTCATTCCTCTCTGCTTCACCTGATGGCTCCGACCATTCAGGACTTGAACGTCAACCCCGAAGTACTCCATCAAATAGTTGATGTTTCAACAGACACAATTGCTGTGGAGACAATCTTGAAACGTCAGGTTGTTATCACCGATGAACTTTCCCGAAGTACGATAGCCGCTCAATATCTGACTGAAGTTGAAAAACATAAACTTCGCTCTCTCATTTCCATTCCGCTCATTGTTCAGAATGAATTGCAGGGTGTACTGGAAGTGCTTTCGCACAAGAACGTGAAATATGCCGGAGATGATTTGCAGATGCTTTCGGTGATTGCAAACGAACTCTCCATCGGTATCAGCCGAAAGCGGTTGATGGATGAAATCACGATGAAGAACATTCAACTCGCGAACGAGCAGAGAAAAACGGAAGAAGCAAACGAGACGTTGAAGAAGTTTCTTGCAACGTTCAGCCACGAATTGCGCGCTCCGTTGAATGCGATTGTAGGTTTCTCCGATATTTTAACAGCAGACTTTGAAAAAATACCGAAGGAAAAAGTTCATGACTTTATGAAGAACATCAACGTGAGCGGCAGGCACTTGCAGGCGCTCATCAATGATATTCTTGATTTATCAAAGATTGAAGCCGGAAGGATGGAACTCCATGTCGAAGCATATCCTGTTTCGTATTTTGTTGAAAACCTCCAGCGCGTAATGCAATCGGCATTGGACCAGAAGCAAGTGAAACTTGCTTTTCATGTTGCCGATGATATTGACCAACTTGTGGTAGACCAGATGCGGTTCAAACAAATTCTTGTCAACCTAACATCTAATGCGGTGAAGTTTAGTCCGAGAGATTCTGAAGTCACGATTACTATTCGCCGGGTGCATTACGAAATTGAAGTGGAAGTGCTTGATAAAGGAATCGGCATCAAGCCGGAAGATTTATCGCGTCTCTTCGTCGCATATCAGCAGGGAAAAAATTCGTTCGCGTCTGATGAAGGAACCGGCTTGGGTTTGATGATTACGAAAAAGTTAGTTGAACTACATGGCGGAAAAATTTGGGTCGAAAGCGAATGGGGAAAAGGAAGCACCTTCCGATTCCGAATTCCGATGATTGTAGCAGGCGAGGTGGTTGACTCGCCCGAAGATTTGACAAAAGTGATGGATGCGCATCAAATCGTCCGTAAAAACGGGGAACGTCCGTTGGTGTTGATTATTGAAGATAATCCGCAAGCGGGATTGCTCATCAAAACATATTTGGATGAGGCAGGTTACAGAACGGAAATTGCGCGGAATGGTTTTGATGGTTTAGAGAAAGCAAAGCAACTCAAACCCGACATCATCACACTCGATATGATTATGCCGATGAAAGATGGCTGGCAGGTGTTGAAGGAATTGAAGGCTCATCCGCTTTGCTCGCACATCCCGATTATCATCATCTCGATTACTGATGATAAAAAACTTGGTTTCAGTATGGGAGCGGTAGAATATTTTGTCAAGCCGGTCAGTCGCACGGAACTGCTTGAAACAATCGGCAGACTTGCCTCGCGTCCGCAGTTGAGGAAGAAAAATCCGAAAGTGCTGGTGATTGACGATGACAAAACTGCCATTGATTTAGTCGCGGCGATTCTTGAATCGGAAGGATTTGAAGTGCTGACTGCATTAAACGGAAAAAAAGGGTTGTTGCTTGCGGTAGAAGAGAAACCCGATTTAATTTTACTCGACTTAAATATGCCGGAGATTGACGGATACCGCGTTGCGTATGAACTCAAACAACAATCGGCAACACGCCACACACCGATTATTATTCTCACCTCACAGGAAGTTGATGAAACTATGCGCGAGCAGTTGGAAGGATTCATCAGTGGTGTAATGAGCAAATCGCGCTTCACGAAACGGGATTTGCTACGCGAGATAAGTACAATTGAGAAGATGAAGTAGTTCTTGATGAATTGACGATTGATGAATATATCATTTCATCAATCGTCAATTAACAGTTACTTTATCTCATCAAAATCATCCCACTGGTTGGAGGAACGGAAACGGTTCCGGTTATTTTTCCGAATGGTTTATCTTGTGTGACTTTATCCGGATTGGCGAGAACTTGCCAACTTCCTTTCGGGAGTTTCATGTCGAGCGGTTTTTTCGGATTACCATTCAGCAGGACAATAATGCTTGTAGTTTTCTGTTTTTTATTTTTCGCATTGTCCGATACCTTCTCAGCGTTAATAGTAAATGCAATATGAAAATCATCCTTTGTCGGGAGAAACTCGATTGCTTCATTCGGTACATTGCTCAACTGAGGATAGGTTGTTCGGAGATGAATTAATCCTTTGTAATACTCAACAAGTTCTTTGTTGAGTTCCGCGTGATGATAATTCAGGTAGTTTGTCTCGTTGTCTTTATCGTAACTGTTGTGGTCAATCATTCCGACGCGGGTATCAGGTGAGGAAGTAGGGGCGATGAGTTTGCTTCGTCCGTATTCCTGTCCTTCATGAATCATCACCGGACCTTGAGATGTGAATAAGTACATTGCCGCGAGTTTGTGAAGAGAAAGTTGTTGAGGAGTAAGTTTAGCATTTTTTCCGGCATCAGGCACTATTTCATTTTCTTTAGCATCGTGCAAGGCAAACCGAATGAAATCTCCCATGGTGTTATCGTCATGCGATTCGAGATAGTTGATACTGTGTTCTTTCTGCGTGAACGGTCCGCCATCGACAAGCAAACTTCCGGTTACATAACTCATAAACGACTTTTTGGAATTGCTTCCCTGAAATTTTCCAAAGATGAATCCGTGTCCGTCTCGCGGGTTTTGACCTTTCACTCCATTCCGAATCAAATCGTTCCACGCCGCCCATCCAATCATACTGAAACCAGCGAGGTCATACTTTCCACCGCCCCACGCTTCAGCAATTAATATGACGTTCGGGTTGATTTTCTTTGCTTCCTGTGTGATGAGTTTGCACGTTTCCCAATCGAGCATCGTTGCAAGGTCGAAGCGGAAGCCATCAATATGATATTCTTTCATCCAATATAGTACCGATTCGACGATGAGACGACGAGCCATAAGCCGGTCAGTTTTGAAATCGTTGCCGCACCCGGAACTCGCAACGAAGTTTCCGTTCATATCGGTATGGAAATAATAATACTTATCAATAAACTTGAACGGGTTGAAGTCGTAATTCGAAACATGGTTATAAACCACATCCATAATAACGGCAATGCCATTCTTGTGAAATGTTTTCACCATATCTTTGAATTCGCGCACTGCCCGTCCATCCGCGCCGTTATATGATTCCGGTTTGATTGTTCCGTCAGTTCCGTAATACGATTCGGGTGCGAAGAAATAACTCGTCATGTATCCCCAATGATTCCGCTCGTACGGATTCCACGTATTGAAGGGGTATCCGAATTTCATTACTGAACTATCGCGATACAGCAATTCAATGTTTCCGAATTTCTGGGTCGGCAGGAGTTCTATTGCATTGACACCGAGATTTTTCAAGTAACTCAAACCGCCGGTTGTACCTTCTTCTGTCAATCCTTTGTACGTTCCTTTTGATGAGACACCGGAAGAAGAATGTGAGGTCAAATCGCGAACATGCGATTCATAGATGATTAACTTGGAATAATTATCAGGCGCAACAAATGTATCTCCCTCCCAATCATACTCAGTATTGATGATGAGGGTCTTTGCAGGTTGATGCCAGTTTGTTTTCGTTGCAACTGCCTTCGAGTACGGGTCGGCGAGGATAATGTTCGGATTAAACATCTCGCCCGGACCTTCGGGACCAAACACCCGGTAACCATAAAACTTCCCGAGCAGAACTTCGGGGAAGGAATATTCCCACACACCCTGTTCATCTTTCACCATGAGAAATTCTGTGCCGGTTTCTTCATCATGTTGATTGAAGAGAACAAGCATCACTTTCGTTGCGCGAGGTGCGAACAAACGGAATGTCGTTTGTTCCTTGCCGAGAATGCAACCCATTTCTTTTTCAGAATAGAGTGAATCGAGATATTGTTGTGCCTGAGGTCGAGCGAAAAGAGGACGTGAAGTCGGAATCACCATGAGAAAGAGAACAAAGAAGAAGAGTGATATAAAATTACTGTGAAGTGTCTTGTTGTTCATGTGCTTTTGGTTTCGGTGGTCGTTCATAAAGTACTGTAAGTTCTTTGAGTTTCGATGCGGTGTCCGGTCCGATTTGTTCCCATGAAAAACGCCACGACCAGTTACCGCCAAGTTTTCCGGGAAAATTCATTCGTGCTTCTGTGCCGAGATTCAACACATCCTGCATTGGTATGATGACAATATCCGCAACTGAAGAATGAGCCAAACGAATTAACTCGAACGTCAACTCGTCACCATTGTAATTGAGATATCGTTGCGTAAACGAGTAAATGTCGTTCGGTTCGTTCTTTGCTTTCTCGAAATAACCGCGTGTTGTATCGTTATCATGCGAGCCGGTATAGACGACGCAGTTTGGTATAAAATTGTGCGGGAGGAATTTATTTTCCATCCCTGTCCCGAACGCGAATTGGAGAATCTTCATTCCCGGGAAACCGAAATGGTCGCGAAGTTCGACGACAGGTTTTGTAATCAGTCCGAGGTCTTCTGCCAGAATCGGGAGTGTTCCTAAATGATGTTGAAGCGTTGTGAAGAATTTTTTTCCCGGCGCCTTCACCCATGTTCCTTTCTCGGCAGTTTCCGCATTACCGGGGATTTCCCAAAACGCTTCGAATCCCCTGAAGTGGTCAATGCGAATGATGTCAACACATTCAAGCAAATGTTGGATGCGGGAACGCCACCACGCAAAATCATCTTTTTCCATGACATCCCAGCGATACAACGGATTTCCCCACAGTTGTCCTGTCGGACTAAAATAATCGGGAGGGACTCCGGCTTTTGTTAACAGCACTCCGTCTTCATCCATATCAAACAAGTGTTTGTTTGCCCAAACATCTGCGCTATCATACGCAATAAAGATGGGGAGGTCTCCGATGATTTTTATGTTTTTGCTGTTCGCATATGCTTTCAGTTCATGCCATTGTTGAAAGAAAAGGAACTGAATAAATTTCTGCTTGGCGAACAACAGATGAAGGCGGGTAGTGTACGCTTCCATCGTTTGCGGGTCACGGTGAATACATTCTTTTTCCCACCTGTTCCAATGTGTGCCGCCTACAGCCTCTTTGATTGTCATAAAGAGAGCATAATCTTCAAGCCAGAACTTGTTTGATTCACAAAAGGAATCAAATGCTTTCTTCAAATTTGTATCGGTTGATGTTTGAAAGTGTTTGAAGGCTTTCTCTAACAACGTTTGTTTTGCTTTGATGACTTCGCCAAACTCGACCTGAAATGAATCGAAACGGGGGAACAATCGTACATCATCTTCGGAGAGTAATTTCTGCGCAAGCAATTTTTCCGGGCTGATGAGTAACGGATTTCCTGCAAAAGCAGAGAAGCATTGGTACGGTGAATCTCCGTATCCTGTTGGACCAAGAGGAAGGACTTGCCACAATCGCTGACCGCATGATTCTAAAAAATCAATAAAATAAAAAGCATTGGGACCTAAATCACCAATGCCAAAATTTCCCGGCAGGGAAGTAGGGTGAAGTAAAATACCGGCGGAACGTTCAAATTTCATGGTCAAATATACTCATTGACGAGCCAAAAAAAAAGGTACGCCGGAGCGTACCTTTGAGACATTGATGTGGAGTTAGTTATTTAATCAACGTCATCTGCCTGACGCTCTCGTACGTTGTTGCCTCAACAACATTCTGTGCTGTGATGCGATAGAAGTATGTTCCGGATGTAAGTTCGTTCGCGGCAAAGAGAATTTCCTGTTCGCCCGATTCGACTTCCTGATTGTTTAATAAGGTGGCAACTTCCTGACCAAGCATGTCATACACTTTCAACGTGACGACAGATGCAACGGGAAGCGAGAAAGAAATTGTTGTAGTCGGGTTGAACGGGTTCGGATAATTTTGTTCTAATGTCACCTGTTCAGGGACTTCCGGTTTTCTTTCAAACTTTTGTGCAACCGGGTTCTTTGCATTTAATGCGACGAAGAAAACTTCTGTAACTTGTTTTGCGCCGGTGAGTCGTAGTTCACTTGCAAACGAAATCGTATCCATCGGACCGGAGAATGCTGAATTGATTTTTGAAATTGTGCTGTCAATTCCAACGTATTCACTCTTCGTAATTCCCTCCCAGAAAGTCATCATCGAATCTGCACGACCAGCAATTTCACGAATCATTTTTCCGTTGAAGGGTGAACGAACATCTGTATAAACTAATTCACCAAAACCGTACGGTGTAATTCCCAAGTCGCTTGCAGTGATATTGAATTTTAAGGCAAGAAGATTTGCAAACAATTGATTGTTATGCTTCGTAGGAGTTACGGTTTTGTGTAAACCACGAAACGGCGAACCATTCGTCAATCTTGCAAAACCACGTGGTTGACCGAAATGTTCACCGGTTTTATCAGTTAATGAATTCAAAAGGTCATTACTTTTTCGGATGTTCACCCAGCCGTATTGTCTTTTGAGTGCAGGAACCGGGATACCGACAGTGACATCAACGATATTAAAAGAGAACATTTCCTGTCGGACATTGGCGGTATTGGGCATCGGAAGAACGCTCTGATTACGAACCGGGTTTTTAACGCTTGCATACCGCGCAACTGTATTTTCACCAAGTAGCCATTCCCATTTTGTTACTGTAACTTTTCTTTTTAGTGATAATGTTGTGATTAACACTTCCTGCATGTTGCCGAGTGTAACACCGCCGACATACCAGGTCTTTCCATCATTCCGAACTTTGGCTGAGTACATGGAAGGAATTGAAATTGTAGAAATATCGGTTGGTGAAGAGAATTCAAGATAGAGACCGTCAACAGCATTATTCGTTTCATTTCTGAATGAAAAATCGTTTTGAACTCCAACCGCTTTTTTCTTTTCGGCAATCTTTACTGTTAAATCGTCGGCAGTGAAAGAACGAAAATATTGAGCGAAGGAGAGTTCACTCATGCCGAGAAGCAGTACGAAGGTTATTGTATAAAGAGTCAGGCTTTTCATATGTCATTCTTTCTGTGTTGTTTTGTAGATACTGTTTGAAATCTAACTGCATCGAAAAGTCTCAAATAACGTACCAATCGAAAATGAAGAAGAATGAAACGAGAAGCCTTTGTTTTGATGTGGAATCAGCAAGTCAATGTTTGATACATGCTCTGTCATGTTCGATGCTCGAACACTGTTCTGGAATTGAGCGATAAGAAAAGAGACAGTCATCAATGCGAAGCAAGGGCTGGATTTGGTTTTTCAAGTTTTCTCCATTATCTTTTTCCCGCTTGAAATGAAGCCAATCGTTTGGCAGAGTTTGAATTGCCGGTCTCTTCGTTCATCCTGAGCAGATGGGGATTCGGCATTTTCTGTATGGATTTGATGCTCGAAAAGCTATGTATGTAGATGTCTGATACGGTTCCGAAAACATTCAAACCACGCTTTCCTTTATTTGGGAAGGTTATGGTGGGGTTTATTTTTATTATCGTGTTCATGATTATGTCGAGCACGTTTGTACTACTACAACTCAGAGGAGCATTTACTGCCGGAAAAGATGAACTTCGGGGGAATGAAAAGAATAATTTGCTCTCGCTTCGACTTGTCAAAACGCTTACACTCGAATCTGAAACTATCCGTTCGTACTATGTAACAAAAGATTCGTTGGCATTTCTTACATTTCTCAAACAAAAAAAAGAATTTGAGACAATTGTTGATTCGTTGAGTACAGCCGCTTCACGCTCCGAACTAAAAATACTACTCAACAGAATAACTGAAATTCATAACCAACTTAATGACATTTCCGCCCAGATAATCTGGGATACTTCGCTTGATAGTAGCGCGGATGTTACCCGGAAGTTTGCTCGCAGTGTGGAACTGGAGGATTCGTTATCCCGAACAATTCAAACGCTCAACGATATATATCGGTTTTCACTTGGCAAAACTTTTTCTTTGTTTGACAAACGAATCACTCTTGCGATGGATACCGCTGTGATTATTTTGGTGTTATCATTAGTGGTTGGGTTAGTAACGGCTATCCTGATTACCAGAACAGTCATACGTCCGATCCAGGCGTTGAAAGAAGCAACGGAAAAAGTGAGTGAAGGTCATTACGAGACGATTCCGATTTCCAGTTCCGATGAGATTGCAGATTTGACTGAAGACTTTAATAAAATGAGTAGCAAACTAAAACATCTTGATGATATGCGGGTAACTCTGATGTCAGAAATTTCTCACGAGATGAGAACACCGTTACAAGTTATTAAAGCAGGGTGCCATGCGATAACAAGGTCGAAAGGAGCCGCTCCTTTGATTCAACGGCAGATAGACGCCGTGACAATGATTAATCAGGCAACAAACAGAATTAACCGTTTCGTTACGTCATTTCTTGATATTACAAAAATTGAATCCGGGTTGATGAAATTCGAGTTTGTTCAGACTGATATTATTGAACTCATTTCTCCGCTTGTTCAGGAGGCACAGTTAATCGGTCAATCACGACAAATCTCAGTTGAGTTTTTGCATGATGATATTAAACCGATTGCATTGGATAGGGAAAGGATGACTCAAGTAGTGAGTAACCTGATTTCCAATGCAATGAAATACACTCGTGAAAATGGGAGAATCACAATTCGTGTAATGAAAACATTCGAGATGAACGGTTCAATAAATAACAGGGAATTTGTTAGAATTGATGTTCAGGATACCGGAGTAGGAATTCCCCCGGAAGATGTCGAAAAACTGTTTACAAAATTCTTTCAGGCAAATAATAAGTCAGTCGTAAGTGAGAAGGGTTCTGGACTCGGGCTGACGTTAGTAAAACATGTCGCGGAAGCACATGGCGGAAAAGTAGCAGTCTCGAGCAGGGTTGATGAAGGTTCGACTTTTAGCGTTATGATTCCCTCCGAACTGAAGGGACAAGTCTCTGTATGATGCTACAAACTTCGGCAGAAGAATATATTTCAGAAATTGAAAAATCAATCAACAAAAAATGTATTTTCCGGGCGGAAATTATATCACTCCTCAAATTATCTCAGGGAAAAAATATGGGAGTTGTGGTTGAGGATGTCTTATTTGTTTCAAAATTTCTTTCACAGGCAGTTGCCGTGTTGAAACGTGAAGGAATGGCTTCTGAAATTACAAAGCCGTTACAAACGGAATTCAAATTGACATTGGAAAAATTCCACTCGCTCCTCCACACGCTTGTAAAAGATGCTGATGAGCCACTCAAGCAACATTTTGTCTCCCGTTTCCTGAGCATGAAACCGGATTGTATGGAAAACTTGCTTACATTAGCCCGTGAATTATCATGGGTTAAAAACTATCAATTAGACAATGCCAATTAAGAAACTCAAAAAGAAATGAAATTATCAGCCAAACTCTCCTTGTTCATTTTTGTCATCGCCTTTATTATTTGGCTTGGCGGCATCAATATTCGCGCGATGGTTGGATTTGATTTATTACAGACCGGGACACTTGATTTCAAATCGAACATCCATCCGTTTGTTGAGAGAGCTGTGTTTGGATTGATTGTTCAAACATCATTCGTCGTTGATATCGCTTATGCCATCACCTGGCTGAGCGGAATTATTTTTCTCACAACGTCACCGTTCAAGTTACGAGAGCATGGTTGGTTGATGATGAGCGCAATCCTGTTTTATATCTTCACACCGGTTGAAATTTATGCCATCGTTCTTGATGCAAAGATGATGTATCTTGATTATCTTGGCTCAAATGATTTAGTCGAGTTTAGAAAATTATTTATTCACAGGCTTGCCGCGTTGTCCGGTGTGCCGATGATTGCATTGCTTTGTTATTATACAATGCTCGCTGTGTTGATATTTCAACCGTTAAAAAGAAAATTCAAACCGAAAACAGAAACAGAACCTGATTCGGTTTCAGCGATACCTGTCAGCGAAGAACAATTGGTTGCATGAACTACACGAAACTTATTGAAGAATTGGAAGTGTTAGTCAATCAGGTTGGAGTAAAACTACGCTACGAAAAAGGTGATTTTGAGGGGGGATACTGCGTACTAAGGGAAGAACAAGTTCTCGTTGTTAACAAACGATTGACCGATGTGCGACGCGCTTCAATTCTCGCTCAGGCGTTGACCGAAATTGGTGTTGATGCAGTATTTATCAAACCGAATGTTCGCGACTTTATAGACTATGAAGCGGCGAAGTATCTTAAATCAAAAAAGAATCTTGTGAAGCGGGTAGATGTGTAAATGATAAAAGCAATAATATTCGATTTGGATAACACACTCGTTGATTTCATGCAGATGAAACGTCAATCGGTTGATGCCGCAATCTCCGCAATGATTGATGCAGGACTCGATGTCCCGCGGGAAGAAATCAAAGAACGAATCAATGCAATCTATAAAGAACGAGGTATCGAATTCCAAAATGTGTTCGACCAACTTCTCTATGATATTTTCAATAAAGTTGACTACAAAATTCTTTCAGCCGGAATTATTGCCTACCGTCGCGCACGGGAAGCCGCATTGGTTCCGTATCCACATGTGTATTTAACTCTCGCCGAATTATTGAAACGAGGGATGAGGCTCGCGGTTGTTTCTGATGCACCTGAGCGTGAAGCATGGTTGAGACTTTGCTATTTGAATTTTCATCAGATGTTTGATGTCGTTGTAACGTTCGAGGACACGGGCGAACGGAAACCACATCCCGCGCCGTTTCTTAAAGCGCTCGAAGGATTGCAAGTGAACGCAGACAAAACTCTGATGGTTGGAGATTGGGCGGAACGCGATATGATTGGCGCATCGAAAGTGGGAATCAAAACAGTGTTTGCGCGTTACGGCGATACCTTTGGAACAATTGAAACGCACGCGGATTATGAAATACAAGATGTCAGGGAATTGCTCGATATTGTTGATACGGAAAACGGAGAGGCGCGCGGTTCATGATTAGCGGAATCGGAATTGATGTTGTAGAAATCCATCGTGTCAACGAAATGATTCAAAGATATGGGAATCGGTTTATCGAAAAAATCTTTACGAAGAGTGAAATTGAATATGCTTTGTCAAAAGCAAGCAGTCCTCACCACTTTGCAGGAAGGTTTGCAGTGAAAGAAGCAGTGAGCAAAGCAATTTCAACGGGTTGGAGCGGTGGATTCAGATGGAAAGATGTTGAAGTGACGAATGATGATTCGGGAAAGCCCTCAGTTCAATTATACGGACATGTGGGGGAATTACTGAAAGGGAGTACCGTGTTTGTGTCTATTTCACACTCGGAAAATGTCATTGCCGCAGTTGCAATCATTGAGAAAAGGACGTAAGAAAGAAACGCCTGTTGTTTTTGCTGAAGAAATTTCCTATTATTGAGCCGTTCAAAAATACTTTCACACAACATCATGAAGCAAGCCGGAATAAAAAAGCTCTATTACTCGATAAGTGAAGTCAGTAAGATTACTGCTTTGGAGCAATATGTGTTGCGTTATTGGGAGACAGAGTTTGAACAGTTAAAACCATCAAAGAACAGAGCGGGGAACAGGATTTACACGAACCGCGACATCAAACTTATTCTTGAAATCAAACGCCTGCTTCGGGATGAGAGATACACTATCGAAGGTGCGAAACATGTGTTGAAAGGATTTATTCCAGAAGGAGAAGCGAATCAGCAACTCGAACTCCTGAGCGACACGCCGCAACCGATGGAGATTGTACCTGCCCGGCAAGCAAGCATTGACAACCGCGTACAGAATGATATGATTGAGATGAAGCGGTTTCTTGAAGAACTTCTTGTTAGATTAACTTAAGTGTTGTCATTAGTCAATGGTCGTTGGTTATTAGCTCGAATAACGATTAACAGATAACAAATAACATTTTTTAACACGGAACGTAGCGCAGCCCGGCTAGCGCACTTGCTTGGGGTGCAAGGGGTCGCGGGTTCAAATCCCGCCGTTCCGACTAAGTGAAATACGCTGTCTATATTTTACGAAGTATTAAGACTGGAAAATATTACATTGGTCAAACTCAAAATTTGGAAGATAGACTTGCTCGTCACAACAGTGGGCATTCATTCTCAACGAGACATGGTAAACCGTGGGAGATTATTCATATTGAAAAATATGATACGCGTTCAGACGCAGTAAAGCGAGAACGTTATTTAAAATCTCCCGCCGGTTGGAAAGAACTTCAAGAAATAAAGCAGAGTAAGAATAGTATTTGTTAGCGCACATGTGCCGAAGGCATCCCTTTGGGACTTGGGGTGTTCCAAGGGAATCCCTTAGGGACAAGGGGTCGCGGGTTCAAATCCCGCCGTTCCGACCATGTAGGGGCTGTCTCATAAGTCTGATTATGATGTAGCCGCAGACTTTACGTCTGCGTTTTTGATTTGGAAACGCAACCATGAAGGTTGCGCCTACAATAAAATCTAACTTTTGAGACAGCCCCTTTCTGTTTATATCATTTCCTTTGTAACCCTTTAGGTTATCATGGAGG
The DNA here is from genome assembly GCA_016212665.1 of Ignavibacteriota bacterium. Classification (NCBI taxonomy): domain Bacteria; kingdom Pseudomonadati; phylum Ignavibacteriota; species Ignavibacteriota bacterium. Next base: position 229,353 of record JACREZ010000032.1, on the reverse strand, counting down.
AAATGCCCATATTGACCTATCAAATCTTGACGAGTATCCAGAGGGAAAGAGGCAAATCAATTAACACAGATTTTTTTCACACCGTACAATTACTCGCCGATTACTCACACCGAAGAAAGTTAAATGAATAAACACACCACATCCGAAATTGAAATGCTTAATGAAGAAATCGTCCTCAATGAACTTGAATGGCAACAGTGGCTTCAAAACTACACCATCATACGTGGTGAGGCATTTTTACGTATTCTTGAAGAGAGAGAAAAGAAAACCACACAATGGAAAATATCATAATTTCAAATGTCCGTAAGTGTTTTATTGAAGTGAGTCACGATGACTCGGACCCCGGTTCGTATATTGTTCGTTGCTGGAAGAAAATTCTTTGGTTCAGAAAACGAATTTCAAGTGATTGGTTTACCAATAAAGAACAGGCATTGGAATTCGCGAATGAGATGAATCGAACATTCAAAGAAAGGAAACATTAATGCAGAATATTCATAATCAGGTTGTTCATCAGCGAGGGAGTTATCTTTCAAAAGAGGAATTACATCAGGGGGAGAAACAAGTTCTCCATAATTTCAGAACAATCAGGCAAATTCAAAGCGAGCCGACTCCCGAGAAAAAGAGAGAACATCTCATGTCCTTCTCCTTATCTCCTGTGCTTCAACTTGAATTATTTGCGTGAAAACAGGCTCTCATTTTTTGTTCACACGGTTGCCGTACAAGTCCTTCGAGCAATCAGGACAAATGCCATGTGTGAAATCCGCGCTGGAGTGTTCACTGACATATACTTCGATTTGATTCCAATATCCGTTATCGTCACGAACTTTCTTACACGAAGCACAAATGGGAAGTAAACCGCTGAGTGTTTTTACTTTTCCAAGTGCGTCCTGAATATCATTCAGCAATCGCTCCCGCTCCGCTTCACGGTGTTTTCGTTCCGTGATGTCTCTGTAAATTCCATACACACCTACTTGCCCATTCTCTGTCAGTATCGGAGTACCTAAGATGGAAACATGAATGAACTCTCCATCTTTTCTTTTTCGAACTGCTTCTGCGCTTACTACCTGTCCTTGAGCAACCGTCTGTGTGAGAAAGATAGATTCATTTCGCATTGATTCAGGTACAATAACTTCGTTAATCGGGCGTTGTATGATTTCTTCCTGCGAGTAACCAAACAACCGCGTAAACTCACGGTTGATTCGTAATACGCGGTCTTCGTTATCTAAAATCACTATTGCTTCCGGAGCGCTCTGATACAACTGTTCAAAATACGCACGTTGAACTTCCAATTCTGCTTCATACTGTTTCAGTTCGGTAATATCCGTCAATGTTCCTTCATGATAGAGAAGTTTACCGTTCGCATCACGAACTGCGTACGCATTTTCCAGAACAATAATCTGCTCTCCGTTTTTCTTTCTCAGATGTAGTTCCGCGTTTCTGATAACTCCTTTTTCTTCCAGCACGTTCGACCAGTATTCCCGCTCATCCGGATTGAAGTACAAATCTGCGCCGACATTGACTTTGAGAAAATCTTCTTCCGAATCATACCCTAACATCCGTACCAATGCAGGATTTGCTGTAACGATCTTTCCTTCGGGGGTCGTTTGATAGACACCATCATACACATGTTGAAACAGTGAATGAAATTTCGCTTCTGAGGCTTTTAACTTATCTTCTGTCCGTTTCCGTTCAATTGCCATCGCAATTTGGTTTGAAACAAACTTGAGCATTTCTTTATCATCGTTATCGTACCGTACTCCTTCCGTGTAACTCTGCAGGACGAGTACGCCGATGGTCTTCTCCCGGATTTTCAACGGTACGCCAAGCCAATCTATCGAAGGAGAACCGACCTGTTGAACTTCTCCCGTGTTCACTAATTCTTCGAATCGTTCCGGGTGAATAAGTTGCGCTTCACCTGTCCGAAGGACAAATTCCGTTAATCCTTTTCCTAATGTTCGGGGAGCGGGTTGCGGGTCAAATTCATCAACCCAAAATGAAAAGTGGAGGAGTTTGGTTTCTGAGTCTAACAGGGCAATATAAAAATTTGTCGCCGGGAGAAGTTTCCCGATTGTGGTATGGATTGATTGAAATAACTCTTGCAAGGAAGTGGTTGCTAATGCCGCTTCCGAAATATGATAAATTGATTCCTGAATTTTTTCCGGTGTTGTGTGGTGGTTCATGGTTACTGTAAATGAATATTTTATGCCAGCGCTTGCTTGACCGTACTTTCGAGTGTTTCCCGTGTGAACGGTTTTACAAGATACGCTTTCGCTCCTAACTGTTTTGCCGCATTGATGAGATATTGGTCTCCGAGTACACTGGCAAAAACAAACGGGACTTCTTTTAACTTCTCGCTATACATTCCTTTTTGAATATTTTCATAGAAGGTAAATCCGCCGACGCCGGGTAAAGCCACATCACACAAAATTAAATTTGGTGTAATTGTTTCGAGTTGTTGTTCTGCGACGGGAACACTTTCTGCCGTATGAACATTGAGATACGTCTGCTTCAGAATATGCGCGATAAATTCCAACACGGGCGGGTCATCATCAATTGCAAGTATCACTGCTGTTTCATCCGGCAATCCAAGTTCTTTCTTCACTCGTTTTGTGAGACTCTTATGTTCCTCCTGTGAAATAGAATACAACTGTTGAAGAGAGCCAAGCACCGTTGTATCTTCCTGCGTCGGAACTCCTTTACTTAACATCGCCCTGATTGCCTGAATGTACGCATCAACCTGTGCAGAGCGTTCGAGTTCCCGGTGTTCTTCATCGGTAATAGAAAGGGGAGACCGCATCGTCTCTGTTATTACTTGTCGTATGTCGGTTGGTATTTTGTATTGCATCAACGAAATCAATGCGTAACGATATGCTATCAACGCCTGTTGACGCACTTTTTCCACCTCGCGCCGTAGTTCGTTTTTGTGTTCGTTTTTCAGATGCTCGGTCAGTTCCTCCTGAACGCGTTTATGTTCTTCCTGCATTCGCAGTGTCATCTCTTCCTGAATGCGTTTTCGTTCTGTGATTAACCGTTCCTGAAGTTCTTTCTCCTGCTGTTCCTTCGAGCGAATGAATGCAGGGTTAGTGCTGATTTGCACTTGCTGTAACGACGATAACGGAGGAATCGTTGTTTGGGCTGATGGAGTTGCGACGGCTTTCAACTCCTGTATTCTTCGTTGCAATTCCTCCTCCATCTGCCGTTGCTTTGCCTCAAGAACAGAGTTCATTTGTTGCATCAAATTCCGTTCGACTTCTTCAATCTTTTTCGAGCCTTCAGTGCTGATAGCGGCAAATTCTTTTTGCCGCGTGGTCGTCATTTCCTTGACGGAGGCTTCAAGAGCGCGCTTCTCAAGGTGTTCATTTTGTTTTTCCAACACCTTCCGTTTCTTCTCTTCGATTTCCCGCTCGTAGGTGATTTCTTTCAGCCGACGTTTCACTTCCACTTCGACCTGCTCTTTCATCTTCGCGTGTTCTTCTTTTTGAATCTCCTTCCGTTCCGATTCAAACATCATCACCAGGATGCGTTCTTCAAATGCACGGGCATAGAGATTTTTTATATCATACTGATAGACGCGGCGAATTAAATCCAGAGCAAGTTCATGATTTCCTTTCTTCACCTCGGCGTCAACCTGACGGAGAAGTGTGCTGACTTTCGCCTTTCGTTCTTCGAGCGATAATGTGGTTTCAACAGTTTGTTCAGCCATTGTCGGTTTCCTTTTCTAACTCCATGTTCCTCAAATTATACCCCGTGTATTGCTTTGTGGATTGTATTCAACATCGCTTCTGTGGTGAATGGCTTTTGTAAATATCCCTTCACTGCTTTCCCTGCTGTTTCCATATCAATCTTATGTGCAGGTAAACCACTCATAAAAATTACCTTCACGGCGGGATTGATTTTCTGCAACGCCCGCGTCATAGAAGCGCCATCCATGAACGGCATCATCGCATCGGTAAGTACAATGGCAATTTCAGTCTTCCTTTCAAGATACATTGCAGTCGCCTCTGTTCCATCCATTGCCGTTACGACGTTGTACCCGCATGTTTCAAGCAAATCTTTCGTCGTCGTGATGACATCAATCTCATCATCCACAACAAGAACAAGTTCACCGTTGCCGTTTGGCGCTTCTTCCTGTGCTGCTTCGGGCATTTGTTCGGTTGCGGCTTCGACTGCTGGGAAGTAAATCGTAAACTCTGTTCCTCTGTCGGGTGTGGTATGAACATCAACAAAGCCGTTTATACTTTTGATGATTCCCAAAACAGAAGCAAGTCCGAGTCCGCGATGTTCGGTTTCTTTTTTCGTTGTGAAATACGGTTCAAAGATTTTGTCCAGATGGTCCGTCCGGATTCCCTTGCCCGTATCCGCAACGCTTATCGTAACATACTTCCCGGGTTGTATTTCAAGATTACGATTCGTGTACGGTTCCGTCAGTTCGACATTCTTTGATGTAATCGTCAGACTCCCGCCTTTCGGCATTGCATCGCGGGCATTCAGGCACAACTCCAGCAACACGCGGCGGAGTTGAGTTAACTCCCCGTAAATGTTCCACAAATTTTTCTCAACATTTACATGAAGATGAATTGACTTCGGGAAAGTTTGAGCGACAAATGTTTCCGTATCGTGGATGAAATGTCTCGGTTGAAGAACAATCATCTCGCCTTCAATCCCGCGTGCAAACGTATGAACCTGACGAACCATTTCCGCACCGCGGTTCACATTCGATTCAATGAGATTGATGATGTTCATCGCCGCTTCGTCTAATCCCTTCCCCTTAAGAATAGAAACGCCCATCAAAATAGGAGAGAAGACGTTATTCAAATCGTGGGCGATGCCGCTTGCAAGCGTGCTGATGCTTTCCATTCTCTGCGCACGAAGGATTTGCGCTTCGAGTTTCCGTTGTTCGGTCACATCTCTGTTCATCACAAAGATTGAAACAGGTTTACTCTCAGCATCATACACCAACTTCCAGCGACTATCACACAAGACACTCTTTCCGCTTTTTGTGAGAAACAAAAGTTCCCCCGACCACTCACCCTTGCCGATAAGAACCTTATGCGCTTCCATCAATTCAGGCGGTTCCGATTTGAAAAATAACTCACTGAAACTTTTTCCCAACGTCTCCTGTGCGCTCCAGCCATACAATTGCTCGGCGCTTCTGTTCCAGAACGTCACTGTATCTTCCAAATCCAACACGAGCATTGCATCCTGAACAATTTGCAACAATGCCGCTTGTTCGCGCAACTGTTCCTCCGCATGTTTTTGCTTTGTGATGTCCAACCAGTTGCCGATAATTTCCTTTGGCTGACCCTGCTCATCCTTCACCGGGATTGCCTGGTCAAGAAACCAATGATACGTTCCGTCGGCACACAGCCAGCGATACTCGATAGAAAGGTTCTCGGAAAAAAAGAGCGAGCCGAACTCTTTCAATGTTCGCTCGCTGTCTTCTGGATGAATTCTCTCTGTCCAGAGTAATGGATTGTCATCGAACTGTTTCTGGTGAAATCCTGAAACGTTTCCGATATTCTCACCAATCCACGTCCGGCTAAAATTTGGATGCGGCATTGCCGAATACAACACCATCGGCAATGAATTCAGGAGTAAAGACACCCGTTCGTTGATTTGATTGTCGGTTTGACTATTGGTGGAAGGACTGTTTGTTTGATTCATACTGCGTCGCTACTAATATTTTCATGCAAATGTACGCTTTCGGGGCAACTTTTCCAATAAACTCTTTTATAAAAATCCCCTCTTGAGAGGGGTTGGGGTGTGTATTAGCATGATTAAATTAACATCACATTTGTCTTGAGTCTTGACTTTTAGAAATTAAGTCGTTAGATTATGCACCAAGTTTAGAGTCTTAGCGCACGTAGTAAGCAAATCAAACAAAATGAATAAGGAAAGCCAATGGGAAAAAAGACGACAAAGTTGAAAGAACAGACGTTGTGGAATGTTTTTACTGAAAAAGCAAATGCAACACAACAAGCAATGGTTGGTAATCTTATCCGCAGAGCAGAACCGCTTCTCGATTGCATACGAGATACATTTCCGACCTACACGCTTTGGTCGGAATGAATTTCGACCTACATCTATGACATAGAAATAAAACACCCACAGAGACTTTCAGAAAAAAATCCCGAAGGGATGAAATGATGATAGAAAACAAACAATAAATAATGGAACCCTGAAAGGGTGATATAAATATGCCTGAACAAACTGTAGAAAAATCAAACGAACAATTAGCAGAGGAAAACCCTCCACAGCAAAACGAACCATTGGTACAAGAAAACATCAATCTAAAACATATAATACAATCAAATCAACAAGTTATTGCTTCACAAAACACCCTCATTCAAGCCTTAGAACGGGTAATAAAAGCACACCACATCAAGGATGAAGCTTTTCGCCTTTTGAATGAGGCTTATCGCTCTTTCAATGAGTCTAATCGCCTTTTGAACGAGGCTTATCGCAATTGGGAAGCGGCTAATCACCCTATGGATAAGGCTAATCAACCCATGAATGAGTCTAATCATCGCTTGGATGAGGCTCATCGTTATATGGATGATGCTTTTCGTCAGTTGGACGAGGCTTTCCACCGTTGGAATGAAGCTACACATGCCAGAAAAGACTCGACCGAAGAACGCAATACTCTTCCCGGTCACGAATCGGCTCCTTCAAATCAGGAAAAGCCCATAAATGAACAAATCATTGAACTTTCTGCTAAGGTAAAACAATCAACAAAGTTAGGGGACGACAAACACTCGGAACGAATCGTAAAGAGAATTGCTCACGCATTATTATTAATCAAACAAAAAGGAAGAATGAGAGTAAATGAACTTCGGAAGCAACTTGGCACCAATCGTTCCGCACTGCAACGAGATGCCGCGAGGATGATGTCGCAACTATGGATAATCGGCGAAGGCGGACCCATCAACCGGGAGTATAGTATCACGGATGCAGGAATAAAATTAATCGAACAACAACAAGGTTAAACAAAATTTTTGAAAGAGGAACTATGAACAATCAAACCATTACCTGTCCCAAGTGCGGACAAAAAATAGAAATCAGTGAAGCATTCACTCACGAAGTAGAAGAAAAACTTCGTTCACAATTCCAACTCGATTTGAAGAAGAAGGAAGAAGAACATCTGCAATTGCTTGATGCCAAGCAAAAAGAATTTCGTGATGCCTTCAACCGTGAAGTTTCGAAAATAAAAACTCAGGCAGAACAGAAAGCACAGGATTCCCTCGCGACGGAATTGAAAGATTTGAAGGAACAACTTCAGGAAAAAACGAAACAACTTGGCAATGCACAACAGCAGGAACTTGAATTGCGGAAACGTCAGCGTGAGTTGGAAGAACGGGAACGAACGCTCAAGTTAGAAGTGCAGAGAACGCTCGACGAGGAACGGAATAAAATCCGTGAAGAAGCAACAAAGCGTGCCGCCGATGAACAGCATCTCAAAATGGCAGAGAAAGACAAACAACTCTCCGATATGCACAAACAAATCGAAGAGATGAAAAGAAAAATCGAACTGACTTCTCAACAAGCGCAAGGTGAAGTGCAGGAACTTGAATTGGAACATGTTCTCCAAGCGGCGTTTCGGTTTGATAAGATTGAACCGGTTGCAAAAGGAGTTCGTGGCGCAGATGTATTGCAGGAAATCCGGGACGAAAAAGGACAATCGTGCGGAAAAATTATCTGGGAATCGAAACGGACAAAGGCATGGAGTGATGGTTGGATTCAGAAACTGAAGGACGACCAACGCGCCTCGAAAGTAGAGATTGCTGTGATTGTCACTTCTACTTTACCGAAAGAAATTGAGCGATTCGGTTTGGTTCAGGGAATCTGGGTGACGGATTTTGCTTCAGCAATCGGGCTTGCAACTGCGCTCCGGTTTAATCTCATTCAACTTGCGTACTCAAGAAATTCTCTCGCGAACAAGAACGATAAGATGGATTTGATATACAACTATCTTTCCGGTCCCGAATTCAAACAACGGGTAGAGACAATCATTGAATCGTTCACAACAATGCAGGAAGATTTGAACACGGAGAAACGTGCGATGGAAAAACTCTGGTCGAAACGTCAAGCGCAAATTGACAGAGTTCTGAAAAGCACCGTCGGCATGTACGGCGACCTACAAGGAATTATCGGAACGGCTCTGCCGGAGATTCCCTTGCTGGAACTTGAGTAGCTTTGGTTCGTGGTTCGTGGTTACTGGTTAGAGGTTTGTGGTTAACGGTTTTGTAACTTCATGTTACATCTATACACGAATGACAAATGACCAATAACAAATAACTACTCAGCATTCACAAATCACCAGTTTAACGAGATAGGTCGCGTATCTTCTGCCGAGCCTGTTCGACATATTGCTGATGTGCTTCAGTGGCGAACTTGAGGAACGATTCGTAACACTCGATGGCGAGTTGTTTCAATCCCTGTCGTTCTAACAAATTTCCTTTGTTGAGATAGGCGAGAGCATGCGCTGGGTTGAGTTTGATTGCACGATTGAAATCATCAACGGAGTTTTCAAACTGAGCAAGTTTCATGTAGCATAAACCGCGGTTATAGAACACGCTCGAATAACTCGAATCAAACCGGATTGCCGTGTTAAAATCAACAATCGCCTTCTCATAATTTCCTTTTCGATAGTACGCCGAGCCGCGCGTTGAGTACGATTCCTTGTTCAACGAATCCGTTGTAAGCACTTTCGTAAGCATATTTATTGCCGCATCATAATCTCCCTGAGCAAAGGAAGCGTTCGCGAGATTGTGAAAAACAACCGTTGACGTCGAATCAAGTTTCAACGCGCTGTTGTAATCGGCAATTGCTAACGGATGGTTTCCTTTTTTTGAATATGCAATGCCACGCCCGATGAACGCATTCACCAACTGCGGGTCAAGTTCGATTGCTTTAGTGAAATCCATGATTGCAAAGTTATGCTCGCCATTGCTGAAGTACGCGTTTGCGCGCTCGTTGTATAAATCTGCCGAGTTCGGATTCAGTCGGATGGCATTTGAAAAATCTCCGACTGCGAAACTGAACTTCCCGAGTTCGAAATATGCTTTCCCGCGTCGGTAATATGCGTCTGTATAATCCGGATGAATGTTGATGGCTCTCGAATAACTTTCGATAGCGAAATTCGGGTTTCCCATTTTTTTGTGGAGGTCGGCAAGATTGAAATGCGTTGTAGCATTGGTGGAATCAAGTTCCGTTGCTTTTGTATAATCTTCAATTGCCTGCGTAACATTGTTTCTTGAAACATGCATGACCGCGCGGTTGTTATATGCTTCTGCTGAACGAGGATTTAGATCGATTGCTTTCGTGTAGTCGTTCATGGCTAAATCAAACTGACCTTTTTTGAGATACGCATTTCCCCGAAACGTATAATTGTCTCCCTTCGTAGTATCGAATGAAATTGCTTTGTTCAATTTTTCGATTGCAACTGTGAACTCATTTCGTTTCAAATGAAGTAAACCAAGATTTGTATAAACATCCCGGAAGTTCGGTTGCAGTTTCAACGTCTTATCATAATCGAGCAAGGCGAGTGAATCCATCCCTTTTTGTTGATAAGCGAAACCGCGATTGTAATAGAATTCCGGTACTTCGTTTTCCCATTCAATAAGTTCCGTCAGTTTTTTAATTGCTTCATCGAACTGACCTTTGGCAAGAAATTCCTGTACTTGTTTCTGCACAAGCGCTGGGTTTTCATCCGCCTGTGAGAAACAGTTGGATGCGCCTATCAAAATCAAAATAAATAAGAAGATGAATGAGTTCTTGTTCATAGCAGATTCCTGAAAAGTGGAAAACCTTGTTTGTTGATGGTGGTAGTTTAATCAAAACAAGTGGGAAAGACAAGAAATTTATGATTCTCTCGTTCTCCGGTAGAAGAAAGTGATAACTACATTCTAATCTTGCCTGAAATACCTTTTCGGTTTCGGTTTTTCACGCTTAGCAAGAATCTGAAGTTTTCTTTTTCGCTTTAGTTCTTCCTTCTTTATTTCTTCTTTTTTCTTCTGAACGTTCTCAACTAATTCAAAAAGGTCAGTTGTGTGAACACGTTCTTCTCTGAAGATTAACAACCGAAGGAACAGCATTAACGGAGAATAGAGTGAACCTGATGGAGAATAAACAATAATTGATTGATAAAGATAGCCGATTCCTATCATCATCATGGCGAGTTCAATAAATTTTGCAGCCGCCCCCATCGAAGCAGGGTTCTCTCTGATGGTGAGAACGGCTTGAACACAATTTACAAGAAATGCTATAAAGAAGAACATGATGAGCCATGCAAATATTCCCCCGTACCAGCGAAAATATTTTGGCTGAAAGAATGAAGCGAATAGTTTGATGTAGCCGCGTTTATCCAGAACGAAGAGAATCACTGCAACTACAATGATGAGAAGGATGATGTTCACATTTCACCAAGAATCAAGTGAAAATATATCAACCAAACAAACCATTATTGTCTCTTATATCGGGCATTGGGAATCGAGCATTTAAAATTGTTCACTCAAACTAATCACCCAACGGAACTTGAATTTGTTTTCACCGGGAAGCGGTTTTGTCATGAAGAAGGGAAAATCAATGCGTAGAGTTCTCAACCCAAGTCCGGTGAAAATGTTTGATTGTGCCGCTTCTCCGAGTAGGGAATTTAACGATGCTAATCTGAATCCGATTCCGAAATCAAGTTCGAACCGTTCATCCCAGAGTCGTTCGTTCGACCGGGAGAGTCGTGCGGCGTCAAGAAAGAGGGAGCCGCGGAAATATTTCAAAACATAATTCGCATAAGGGATTTTCATATTGTACCATGGGAAGGTCGAGTTCCATTTCCATTCGAGATTGAATGCGTCAATCTTTTCTCCCGAAATCATCGAAGAATAATATCCGCGAACATTTCCTCCGCCGGGTGCAAACGCGTGGTCACGGATTTCAGTCGGTAACATTCCTTTGCTTCGTAGAAACGCCGCGTTGTAATGTTCGAGAGGTGATGAACCGCCTGCATAAAATTTGACTTGTTGCGGAATATTCCCAAAACCGACACCGTTGTAAACCCGAACTCCAAGCACCGAACCGTTGGGGAGTGTAATATTGGATTTCAGTTCAACTGTTCTTTTTGAATATTGGAAATCGCTTTGTCCAAATAATGAAGAAGAACCTTCTGCATAAACAGCTGCATTCACTGTCCAATTTTGTCCGCGGTTGAAATAGGTGTAGCCAGCAATAATTCTGTGTAACTTTCCTTCGTCCCAAACAAATGGATTGAGTAAGTAATCTTTATTCATGAGTTCACTAAATGCGTACTGCAAGTGAAGGTTATGATAGGGAGGAACAGAGTAACTGTTTCTGAATCCTTTATTGAGCACAAGCGCATATCCTGTTCTTCCTTCGAGTGTATAAGCACGCGCATCGAATGAAGTGATAGGAGAAATTTTATACATGTTATGAGAGAGTGACAAATCGTAGTTGAACGTTTGTTCACGCGTGTTGTACAATTGATAAAAAGTAAAACGACTTAAATCCTCCAAGTACGAACCGGTGACCTTGTATCCCAAGTTCATTCCTCCTTCATCGGTATACCAGAAGGATGGACGCCAGCGAAGATTGTAAGCATTGATTGGAGCGATACTCATCATTGTATTATCGAATTCAATTTTTGTCTTGACGAACCCTGTTCTATTGTTCAGTCGATTCATGTCAAGAATTCGTCCGTCGGGATTAATTTCTGCACGAACAGGTTTTGCCGGGAGTTCAATTGTTGTATCGAAATCAACCTCTGCATTGAACCATTTATCAACCGGGATATAAACAGTTCGTTTGTTTCCGTCAGCCATTTCGATTTGAACATCAAGCGGCATGATTGCTTTTCCCAGTCGGTAAATATGGAACTTTGTTTTATAAACAGGCTCGTTATTGTTGTTAGAGAGTTCATAATCCAAACCACATATTCCATAATCACAAGTAAATGTCCGGTCGTACCATTGGTCGAAAAACCAGCGCAAATCTCTGTTTCGACTCACTTCATGAATTGTTGAATAAAAATTTTCCGGATACACTAACTTGAATTGCCATTTGCGGTAATATTCTTTCATAACAGTTTCGAACAAGGAATCGCCCAGAACATATTCAAGCATGTATAATGATGCGGCAGTTTTTGAGTATATCGAAGTTCCGTAGTGAGATTCAGTAAACCTGTAAATATGTGTGGCAATTGGTTCCTCATAACCAGATTGAGCGAGTTCAATTGATTCACGCTGGATTGCATCGCGAACATTGTCATTCGGAAATGCAAAAAACTTTTGATACCACTCAGTCCAGATAAATGAATTGTCATATCTTCCCCAATATTCCTCAGTCGCTTTTGCAGTCATGAACGTAGCAAATCCTTCATCCATAAATGCGAAGTTAGTTTCGTTACTACCTACAATCATCGGAAACCAGTTGTGTCCCACCTCGTGTGCAATTACTCCGAACGGAGAGTGGGAATTTTTATCACCGTAATGTCCTATGAATGTTATTCCGGGATATTCCATTCCACCACCAATCGGACCTTCAACAACGAAGCAATTTTTGTATGGGTATCTTCCAAAGTGTTCACTGAAGAACTGAATCGAAAAGCGTCCATACTCTGCGGCGTTTTTCCAGAACTCTGCCTTATCGGGAAAGTAAAGTGAGTGAATGGTAACTTCCTGTTGACCATCGTTCGGGTTGTAATGAGCGACATCCCAGATATAATTTTCGTTTGCCGACCAGGCGAAGTCGCGAACATTTTCTGCATGAAATTTCCATGTAATATTTGTTGAGTCTTCTCCGTTCTTCCATTGTGTCGTTGAGTAATCCGCAATGCGCACAGTTTCGGTTTTACCAGTTGCATCGAGAAGTTTTTGCCTGATGCTATCGGCGTACACTTCTTCAGGATTTGTTAATTCACCCGTAAACCCAAGCGTAAAACTTTTTGGTAGAGTGATGTTGACATCAAATGTTCCATAATCATTATGAAACTCCGCAGGTCCCAGGTATTGGCTTTTGTCCCATCCGTATTTATCATAACACGAGATTTGCGGGTACCATTGTGCGATATCATAATCCCGACCATCATGTCCGGTTCGATTACCACCCTGTGGGATTTTACCAGTCCAATCTACCGAAAATGTAATTACGCTCGATGGAGGTAAGGGAGAAGGTAATTCAATTCTCATGATTGTATTATCAATTGAATATTTGGGAGAAATTTCACTTTCACCATCAACGATAGAAAATTTATTAATCGTAGTTCCTCCTGAACTTTCATGCCAGTAGTATTTTGCACGCCGGGCAAGTTCTTCACCTCGACTTCCTTCAGTGAAATAATTCCAGTACAAACGAAAATAAATTTCTTTCAAAGTATCAGGTGAATTATTTGTATAGATAAGTTTTTCTTTGCCAAAAATCTTGTGTGACTTCGGGTCAAGAGTTGCATCAATTTTATAATGAACATGTTGTTGCCAATAATTTTCAGCAAGCAATACTGATGGAATGAGAAGGAGGAAAACAAATAAGTGTTTCATGTATATAAAAGTTATAGTTCTGTAAATAATTATGTTACACCGAACGATGAGAAAATAGGAAAAAAGAAAAGAGGTTGCAAGAAGGAAAGTCCAAAAAAAAACGCTCAGGTCGGGGGCATACCTGAGCGTCTGTGTGGAGTCTATCCATGCCCTAGGGAGAAAGCATGAATAGAAAAAAATTACAGCACAAAAATACGGATTCATTTATTAACAGTCAACACTTTCTATGAGAAATTATTTTTCATACTTAAGTGAAATCATGTTCACAAAAATTGAATGACAAAAATATAACAGAACATTTCACTCACGACTATGAAAAGTTGAGTGGAAAATTATTTTCTGATTTTCTTTTTGGACATTCTTTGAAATTCATCTATATTTGCAACACGATTTCTTATGTCCAAGCTATACCCCCATAAAACAACACTATGAAAGTTCTCCGAAAACTTTTCTTTGTTGTTTTTGCAATGTTTACTTTTCTCTTCTCTGAAAGTTATTCACAACCGTTACTTTTTCCTAAAGTGACAGATGATATTGAAAATAAATATACTACAGTAGGGCAAATAGGTCTCACGATTACAAATTTTGGAACCATCGGAACTAGAAATAGTCGTTGGCCATCTCAACCTTCCTGTGAATATCCTCGGGGAAGTTTTAAGGAACACATTTATCAAGGAGGTATCTGGGTCGGAGCGCTTGTACTTACCGCTGATTCAAATGATTCGAGAAATAACCAATACCTCGTCTCTACGGGTACTACGGATAGGGCGGGCGGTTCGCGAAGGGGCGGCGAAGGAAATGAATACACGACAATTTCTGGCGATACCATGACTGAACTATCATCATTGGCTGATGATCGCCCATTAACGGCAAAATTTAGTCTGAATGCCGTCAGTCATCAGGATTTTATTTGTGATTATCTTGACACGAATACGCGTGTTCCTGCAACAGGCGATTCAATTCTTTATCATAGTCCATTGAAAATTACAATCCATCAGGAAAGTTATGCATGGAATTTTCCTTTTGCAGACTTTTTTACCATTCTTCGTTATCAAATCTATAATGCAAGTCCGGACACGCTTGATTCGGTCTACGTAGGATTTTGGAACAATGCGGTAGTGAGGAACACGAGTCGGGTTGGTGGTGTAATCCCGGGAACGGTTGGTTATTTTGAGAGAACCGGACAAGGATACGATTCCCTCAACCGGATGGCTTATTCATTTGATTTTGATGGTCGCCCCGGAATCAAGCCTGCTGATAGTTATGTAGGATTAAAATTACTTGGCACAACTCCGTTTCCATCGGGAGTTGATTCTCTTGCTGATTTATTCAAACGTACCTATTACAATGCTTGGACATTTCGATTAAATAGCGGTGAAGAAGAATTTCTTTCTCCCACTGATGACTGGAATGCCCGGGAAGTATTAAGTCGTTACTCAAGAATGACTAGGACAATGCCAAGAAACTTACTTGCGACGCTCAGGACCACACCCCGTAATGCAACGTATCTTCTTTCAACTGGTCCTTTTAGTAGATTAGAACCCAACGATACATTAGAAGTTGTGTTTGCAGTTGTGTGTGCCAGTAAATTCGGAAGTGAACAACCACAATTCGATAAAGTTGAACAGCGAAAGAATTTGTACGCAAATGCCTCGTGGGCTCAGCAAGCCTACAACGGCGAGGACGCAAACGGCAACAATATTTTGGACGACGGTGAAGACATCGCCCGTCGCGATTCTGTTTCTCCAACAGAAGTTGGGTTGAGGTATGAGCCGGACGGAAAAGTAACGCGATATTTATTACCAACTCCGCCGCGCAGACCGAAAGTTCGTGCGGAAGTGAAAGACCAATCTATCACCATCTATTGGGACAAAACAACAGCCGAAGAATCTATTGACCCGATTAGTGGTTCGAAAGATTTTGAAGGTTACAGAATTTATCGTTCAGGAACGGGAAAAGATTTTCTTGACCACGAAAACTTTTTATTGAATCTGCAATTGGTTGGCGAATTCGACAGAACTGATAACGACATTGGCTATAATACAGGTTTTGGAAATATTTTACTCGATGAGCCATTAACCTTTGAACCGGATTCTGTAAGTTGTAGAGATAGTGCGGGAATAACAGTCTGTGATACAATTCGAGCAACTCGATACTGGTATCGTTTTCCCCCCGCTGGCTCTAATGTTGAACATTTGAACGGATGGCAATATATCTATGCAGTTACAGCGTATGATAAGGGTGACTCCAATGTAACTAGTCTTGAAAGTTCCAAGTCGTTATTGCGGTTGGTTCCCGGCACTACTCCTACATCCGTTTCATCAGATGAAGTTGGTGTGTACCCGAATCCCTATTATGTCAATGCGTATTGGGATGGTGGTAAAGAACGACTCAGAAAGATTTACTTTTACAATTTACCGGAGCGTTGTCTTATTAGAATTTATACACTCGCTGGTGATGTCGTTACTGAACTTGAACATGAAGGTTCATCGTATGATGGGGCGGAGATTGAGTGGTTTAATCAGTATGGAGATGCTTCAACGAAAGCACAATTTGCCGGTGGTGAACATGCGTGGGATTTAATCACAAAAAATGACCAGGCAATTGCAACCGGACTGTATCTCTTCACGGTAGAAGATAGAACTACAGGGGAAATCAAACGAGGAAAGTTCCTGGTGATAAAATGAAATTGTTTCTTCGCTTTTGTTTGATTCTTACTGTTTTTTTGTTTGCATGTAAAAATGAAGAAGACAGACCGTTACCGAATAAAAAGCCCAAAACTTTTTTCTGGATATTTCCCGATACAATGATTCATGAAGGAAATAGTCGTCAGCGAATACATTGGTGGGGCGAAGATGGAGATGGTGTTGTTAAGGGATATTTGTTTGCATTAGGCAAGTTCTTGGATTCAGCGGGGCAACTGCCTTCACCCGATACAATTGGCTGGAGATTTACGACAAAAACTGATTCTCTTGTTTCCTTTCCTTTATTGACGAAACAAGATACATTCCATATTGCGATTCGTGCTGTAGATAATACATTCTCAATTCCTGTTCCTCAGTCAAAACAAGACACACCGTTTTTTTCAAATGCGTTAGTTCGATTTTCTCCTTCACCGTATTGGGATAAAAACGAAAATGGAATGTTCGATGGCAATGATGTTTATTTGCACGGAATTGAAAATGCTGTTGACCCGAAAGGTGCGACACAACCAATGCCATTGAAAAATCAACCACCGAAAATATATTTCGCAGTTGACCCGAACACACAAGCAGAAGTTTTCAAACAACCTGAAACAACCTTTACTGCCGCAACATTCGCGTGGTATGGGACCGATGCTGATGGCGACCAAACTATTTCCAAATATGTTGTTGGATTGAATGATACTATCAATCCATCACACCAAATTATTTTACCCGGCACTGTCAAACTCATTACTCTTGTTGTTCCACGTTCTGTGAGCGATACTACCACAAGCATTGTTAGTGCAGATGTTTACACCGGTACGTATAAAACTCCTCCTGTGAAGGTGGGCACCATAGGCGGATTAAAATTGAACGACATGAATCGTTTCTTCGTGCAGGCAATTGATGTCGCAGGAGACTCAAGTCACTATATCGGAATGCCACAAGGGAGTGGAAAGTGGTATGTGAAGAAACCCCAAGGTAAATTACTGATTGTGTCTGATTATATCGTCTCTGATAGCGTGAACGCTTTGACATTTTATCGTTCCATCTTCCCGCAAGTTCTTGGAGGGGAGTTCGCCCAGTTTGAAGTAATGAATGTGGCGCGTGGACTTTCTGCTCAAAATAAAAAAGACGCTCTTATCAGTAAGAATGTACCCCCATTTTTCGACCCGGCGATGATTTTTACATTGCATTTGTTCGATGTTGTTTTTTGGTACACCGACCCGTATCCGAGTTTGAATGTTGCACAAATCCCGTTGTACGAATACATCCACAATCCTAATCATCCGGGAAAAGTAATTTACTCAACGATGTTTGAAACTTCGATAGACCCATCAGGTGCGTTGAAAGATTTCGCTCCAATTGATAGCATTAGTCCTGTTGACCTTGTCACACCGAGTAGATTGTTACCAGCACAAGGCGATACTCGGTTGCCTGGCGGTTCATATGTTTATGCCGATTCTTCTGACCCCGATATATTCCCGAATCTGATGTTCAATACAAATGTTCCGACACATACTTTATACATGCGTCCTGTGTATAAGCGACCTGACAGCAGGTACATCTATCATGTTCAGGAAGATACGCGGCTTCCCATTCGCTATGCACACGGAGTAACTTTAGGTGAGTTCCGTGCAGTCAGTGGAGAACTTACCCATGTCTGGGCTTGCGGTGTAAACGGAATAATTTATCACACGTCAAATGGCGGTGTTAGTTGGGAAAGTCAAACCGAAGGAAACGGTGATACGCTGAACGCAATTCAGATGATTAACAGAAATAACGGATGGACAGTTGGCAATACCGGGACAATGTTTCAAACAACAAACGGTGGTACAACGTGGATAAACCGCTCCCTCGTGACATTTGCTGACCTTACTGATGTTCATTTTATATCAAACACTCATGGCGCTGTTGTTGGAAATTATGGTTTGATTATTCGTACAACGGATGGAGGACAAAACTGGCAATCGCAAACAAGCGGGACTGAACAAACACTAAATGCAGTCCGGTTTTCAACAGAACAAATCGGAATTAGTGTTAGTGATGGAGGTTTGATTCTTACAACCACGAACGGTGGTTCTACCTGGCAGTCAAAGCAAAGTATTTCTACTAAAGATTTAAATGCTCTCGCCTTTACCGATACATACAATGCAATCATTGTAGGGGATAGGGGACAGGTTGTCCGGCTTAACTCAACTGACAACGGAACTACATGGAACAGCAACGAATTTACACTTGGAACTGCTTCTGATTTGCATTCAATATTTTTCTTTGATAATTCAAACATCTGGATTAGCGGTACAAACGGAGTTGTTTTCAAATCAACTAATGGAGGAACTACTTGGATAACCGTTCCGACCGGAGTTACTCAACATCTCTACGGGATTTTCTTTTCTTCGAATGATACTGGCTGGGGAGTTGGTTCGTTTGGAACAATTCTTTCCACTTCGAATGGAGGAAGTTCATGGAGTACTCAGCCGCAAGGAAATATCAATGTTGGAATTATTGATGGCGCGAAATCGTTTGTATTTCTTGGTTTACCTTTGCATCGGTTAAACGGAGCGAACACGGTAAAGGATTTTCTTGAGCACGTGTTGTTCGAGGAGTTTAATCTGCGATGAAAAAGAACAACTCTTCATTCACTGTCAACCTTGCACTTCTGTTCTTGTGTGTATTGTTTATTTTTCACAACGAGACTCTGTTTGCCCAAGCGAAAGGTACAATTACCGGAACCGTCGTTGATGCAAAGAGTAAAGAACCTCTTCCCAGTGTAAACGTGATGGTGAAGGGAACGTATTATGGTGCGGCGAGTGATTTTGATGGAAAGTTTACAATCGTAAACGTGAATCCCGGAACATACGTCGTTGAAGTTTCGTTGTTGGGGTATAAGTCAATGCAATATTCATCCGTGAAGGTTGTTGCCAATGAAAAAACAACTCTTGATATCAGGATGGAGGAAACGGTACTCAGTATCGGGCAGGAAATGGTAATTGTAGGTGAGAAACCGTTGTTCAATCTTGAAGAAACACAAAGCAGGCGTTCACTGACAAGCGAGGATATTCAGATTGCGGCAGTAAAGAGTGTACAGGATATTGTTTCGATGCAGGCAGGTGTTGTTCAGTCAGATAATGAAATTCATATCCGTGGCGGCCGTGCCTACGAAAACGCATATCTGGTAGATGGAGTTTCAGTGCAAGACCCACTTGCTGGAATGGGTTTCGGATTACAACTTCCGCCAGCAGCAATTCAGGAAATGGAAGTTATTTCAGGCGGTTACAATGCTGAGTATGGTCAGGCAACTTCAGGTATCGTAAACATCACCACGAAAGACGGCGACCCGAAGTTCAGTGGGTCGCTCGGCTATAAGCAAGACCATCTCAATCTCAATTCGTTTAACACAGACATTATTGAAGCAAGTTTGAGCGGACCTTTGATGCTTGACCAAATCCTGGGTACTGAGCAAAGCAAACTTTCATTTTTTACTACTCTCTCAGGCAACTTTACAGATAGTTATACCAGATGGGCTGACGAAATTGTCAGTGGGAGACCGACAAACAGAAGAATTCTCATTACTCCGAACCAACTGAATTCTTCGCTCATTGATGATGACCGATTGTACGCTCCGAGACGAAGCAATGTATGGTCGCTTTTATCGAAAGTGACGTGGAGACCATCATCAATAGTGAAGTTGACATACGCGTTTACTCATTCTCTGATTATTGACCAGAACTCTCAGACTGTTTCCTCAACTCTTGACCGTGTGGAACCGAACCCTGGATTTCAATACGAGTTTATGTATATCCCGGATAGCGCGAATACGTTTACACAAAAAAATTTCCAGCACTCATTTGCACTCACGCATACACTGAGTTCGAAAGCCTTTTATGAATTAAAGTTCAGTCGTTACTCGGCGCACGTTCGAGGCGATGCAAACGGAAAATATTTTGACCAATACAACGAATACAGAGACGTAATAACTCTTCCGGTGGATTATTATAATATCGAAAAGGATACAATCGGTGTTATCCCGGGAGACGGATTTTACGATGTGGGAAATCCTTCGCGATGGCGCGACCATAATTTAAACGAGTACACATTCAAAGGTGACTTTACCAATAATTTCACAGAGAAGCATAAATTCAAAGCAGGTGTCGAGCATCGTTATCAGGAAATGCAAATGGTTGATATTGTTTCTCCTTGGTTTAAGCCGCTCGGTTTGAATAATGATGTTTATACTACTTACCCGAGTCAGGGCGCATTCTACGCTCAAGATAATATTACTATTAAGGGAATGATTCTCAATTTCGGATTACGATTAGATTATTGGTTCCCCGGAAAATTTGTTGATGATGCACTTAATCTTCATCCAGATTCAATCAATGTTGCACCATCAATCGTTAAGGGATATTTCGAAGAAACGATGAGTTTGTTTAATACCAGATTCAAGGCTAGAATGAGTCCACGTCTCGGTATTTCTCACCCGGTCTCAGATAACCAAACATTATTTTTCTCGTATGGACATTTCTCGAAACTCCCACGTCCGCAATTTGTCTATTCCAAACTTGAAAAAACAAGTGCAAGGTCATCTTCACAAACAGTCGGTAACCCGAATCTGAATCCAGAAACAACTGTCTCTTACGAACTCGGATTGCGTAATCAATTCGGCGAAAGTGATGTTTTGACAGTTACGGCTTATTATAAAGACATTTTTGATTACATCACATCAAGAACTATTCGGGCAACAAGCCAACGCCGGGGTTCATTCACAACGTATATCAATCAGGATTACAGTCGAGTACGGGGAATTGAACTTGAATATAAAACAAGATTTTCACAACAACTGAGAGCGACCCTCTCAGGTTCGTACTCCATCGCAACGGGAAAAAGTTCGTCTGCTGATGAAGCGCTTTTTAATCTTTCACAAGGTTTGGAAGAAAACATTAAGGAAGTCCCGATGATATTTGACCGACCGTTACAATTCAGCGCGAACATTGGTGTTACTTCCAAAAAGAACGAGCCATTATTCGGATTTGGGAAGGGTTTACTTGATAACATGAATATCTTTGTACGACTGTTTTATCAATCAGGAAAACGACATACCTACTATTCGTTGTACGATGTAGATTCACTCATTGGGAGAAATATGTACCAACCCGATTACAAAAATCCGCTTTCAGAGTTGGGAGATGATTGGTTTTATGTAGATTTGAACATCGAAAAATTTATTGACTTGAGTTTTGGAAAACTTTCGATGAATCTTGAAATCAAAAATATATTTGATAGAAAAAATTCACAAATTGTTAACCCGATAACGGGAAAGGCATACGAGTACGGAGACAATACGCAATATCCGAGCCCTGCTGTTAATGACCCGTTGTATCCTGATCTAACATATCCTGTCGATGCGTTTCCTTACAATCCGGCGAGGTATCTCAATCCACGAACGTATTTACTTGGTTTGACTTTTAGGTTCTGAGATGAAAATACAACTACAGCGTTCGATACTGATTTGGATGAGTGCGTTGGCATTCGGTTGTGCTTCTTTGGTGAACGCTCAACTCGTTCCAAACTTAGGCGGGCAACGAGCCGGAATTTCTGCATTTCAATTTCTAAAAATTGGCGCGGGCGCACGCGGTGTTGCATTGGGTGAATCGTTCACTGCAATTGCAAATGATGTCACTGCGCTTTATTGGAATCCGGCAGGCTTGACTCAGTTTGCAGATAATCAGGCTGTCTTTGCTCACTCAGAATATGTTGTTGATATCAAACATGAATTTGCCGGAGTTGCCTATCATCTTACGCCAACCGATGTCGTAGGGATGTCATTAACAAGTTTACACATGGACGACATGGAAATTACCACCGAGACTCAACCAAAAGGAACAGGAAAATATTTTTCCTTCGGCGATGTTGCACTTGGTCTTTCGTACGGCAGAACGATGACTGACCAGTTTAGTTTCGGGGTGACTATAAAATATATTGAAGAGACTCTTGATATATTGAAGATGCGTGGAGTTCTCGTTGATATCGGAACATATTATTGGACGGGAATCGGTTCAACTCGCTTTGCGGTTGTTGTTTCAAATTTTGGAGCGGACGTTGCTCCGAAAGGAAATGTAACATTGTACAATGATTCAACGGTCAGTTCATTCCAGTCATTCTCACCGCCGACTCAATTCAAATTCGGAATTGCCTGGGACCCGCTTGAAATGGAAGGGCAAAAAATTACCACTTCAATTGAACTTAATCACCCGAATGACAATGCGGAGAATGTTCGTCTTGGCGTGGAGTATAACTGGAACCAATGGCTCTCACTTCGTGGCGGAGTGAAGCGTACGATTGGGGAACCGTTGCTTGGTAGAGATAAAACAGGTGCGAATGATGTGACGTTAGGATTTGGTGTTACTGCACCTTCAACGCTTGCATCATTAACGTTTGATTATGCATATGCCAATTTTAATGAATTAGGCAGTGTCCATCGTCTTTCCCTACGGGTGGGTTTCTAATATGAAACTGATGTTCTCTTCCATGTTGATTACGCTGAGCCTGCTAATGGTTGTTGGTGGATGCGATGTAAAATTTGACACAGCTGTACTACCGAATCCCAATGAAAATAGTTCGCGCGGCGATACCAGTTACGTTGAAGTAACGCCGCCGTATGGTGGTTTTGAAACTCCTGTTTCCGTCCTTGTCGGGAATGACCAGTTAATTTATGTTGCAGATTACGACCGAAACAAAATTTTCATGATGGATGCGGCGGGTGTAATTCTTGATAGTCAAACGGTTCCCCACCCGGTTGCTATTGCTCAAAACCTCAAACTTGATTTATATGTTTGCGGAGAAACGATGGCACAAAACGGACGAGATACCATCGGTGCAATTTATAAAATTTATCTTGTTCGGTTTGACACAACTATTGGTGGCCGCGATACATCAATAATGATAAATCATGATTTGAAGAACGCCCCCATGCGTATTATCCGAAAAGAAGCCGAGCGACCCAAAAGAAGATTTGTGGGCATCGGGATAATGCCGGACAATGAATTCTTAGCCGCACGTACCGGACCGGATAATACCAGTGTTGTTGACCCGGATACACGTGTCATTTCTTTTGATAAAAAAGATAAGATGATTACTCCTTTAGGAGCGCTCGCCACCCGTACTTGTGGTGGAACAGCAATTACTGATATAAGTCAATTAACAGGATTTGCAATGTTCCCATCAAGCAGGAATTTTATTGTATTACAAAATTCGTTATGCGCTGCCTATGCCGCCATTTGGATGACGTACCGTACTTCAGCTGAGTTTTCAGGGTGGGAACCGCGCTTCGACCCTTCAAAACCCGAACAACGTAGTATAGATTTTATTCGAACTTTCCGCTTCAGAGTTCCCACGGCCGCCACAATGGACAGAAGAAGAAGCGATGTTTTTATTGTAGATTCTGAACTTGATAGCGTGTTGAAGTTCGACAGGAACGGGCGATTCAAAGCCGAATCATTCGGCAAATACAGAACTGCAAGTTCTCTTCTCCCGGGATTAAAGAACCCGCGCGGAATTGCTTACTCGAACGATTGTACAATTTACATTGCCGATACCGGCAACAAAATAATCCGAAGGTTTAAACTCTCTCTCCAAACAACCTGTTTTTAATTTCAGCATTAGGGTATGATGATGAAATCTCTTTTTTTACTTTGTATTTTTCTTTTTTCGATTTGTTCTGCTCAGGCTCAGTCTTCAACTCCTTCAGAAGTTGTGGGAACAATTTCCATTGTCGCAGTTGATTCGCTCACCGGCGACATCGGTGTAGCCGTACTTTCCCGTGTTCTTAGTGTCGGTGCGATTGTTCCGTATGCGAAGGCGGGTGTCGGCGCTGTGGCAACACAGGCAACGGCAAACACCACCTATGGACCTGTTGGATTAGAAATGCTTGCACGGGGACTGGAGCCGTATGAAATTATCGGTGCAATGCTTCTCAACGATGGCGACACAACACAGCGTCAGGTGGGAATGGTGGATGCGAAAGGAAATTCGTATGCGTTCACCGGGTCAGGATGTGTACAAAGAGCGACGCATTTATACGGTCCGGGATTTTCCGTGCAGGGAAATATTCTCTCATCGGAAAGCATAATCAAAGTTATTGCAAGAACGTTTGAACTTGCCCGTGGTACATTATCGGACAGATTATTGAGCGCGTTGGAAAGCGGTGAACGAGCGAGCGCCGATGCAGGATATCGTTCTGCCGCGCTTCTTGTTGTGAGAGCGAACGGCGGTTATTTGGGATTGAACGATAGGTATGTAGATATTCGTGTTGATGACAGCCCGACGCCGATGGAGGAACTCAAGCGATTGTATAAACTCTGGGTGAACAGATTTACATTCGATACACAGATAAAAAGTATCGAAGTATTTATGCAACAGAATAACGTTACCGCCGCAAGAGAGGAATTACAGCGATTGGTGAACGACTTAAACGCTCAACTTCGCGACAAACCCGACGACCCGGACGTTCTCAACCGAATCGCTTTTATACTTGCCACGTATGATATTGACCGTGAGCGTGCGCTTGATTTGGCAAAACGTGCTGCGAAACTTGAACCAACAAATGACCGTGTTCTCTCAACTCTCGCCGAATGTCATTTCTATCTCGGACACTACGATGAAGCAATTGCTATCGGTGCGGAACTTGTCAAACGAAGTCCCGCAAACGATAACTTTTGGAAACGGCTTCAGAAATACCGGGAAGAGAAAGAGAATCGTTAATATTGGTTCATTGATTGATTCAAGCGTCAATCAACAATCATCCAAGTTTCATTACTTGGTGCACCTCAGCCATCGTCTGCTGTGCGATGTGTTTTCCCCTTGTTTCTCCGTCAGATAAAATTTCTTTCACCTGTCCCAGATGAGATTCATAATGAGTTCGCTTTTCACGCATTGGGGCTAACGCTTCGGCAATTTTTGTTGCACAATTCATTTTACAATCAAAACATCCGAGTACACCGCTTTTACAGTACTGCTCAATTTCCGGAACTTCGGACGGATTAAATTTTTGGTGATACGTGAACACTAAGCAAACTTCCGGGCGTCCCGGGTCACCCTTCCGTACTTTTTGTGTGTCGGTGACTGCTGTCCGAAGTCGCTTTTTTATTTCATCGGGAGAATCAGAGAGTAAGATTGTATTACCTGCAGATTTGCTCATCTTCATGTTTCCATCCAAACCGGGAAGGCGTGCAAACTTAGTCAGTTTCGCTTCCGGTTCAGGAAAAACATTTCCCCACTGTGTGTTAAACTTCCGGGCAATCTCCCGTGTAATTTCGATGTGTGGAACCTGATCTTCTCCAACCGGGACTACATCTCCTTTGTACAATAAAATATCCGCCGCCTGAAGAACAGGGTATCCAAGATGTCCGTAAATAACATTTTCAATATTCAGGTCACGAACCTGATCTTTCAATGTTGGATTCCGTTCAAGCCGCGCGCTTGTTATGAGCATCGAAAAGATGAGATGGAGTTCTGTGTGTTCCTTAATTTGCGATTGACGGAAGATGGGACTTTTCACCGGGTCAATTCCTGCGGCGAGCCAATCAATTACCATGTCAAGCGAATTCTGATACAATTCGGAAGAATCAAGATTCGTGGTGATCGCATGGTAATCTGCAATCAGGTGGAAGTTTTCGTATTCGGACTGAAGCGCAACCCAGTTTTCGAGCGCTCCGACAAGATGACCGAGATGGAGTTTGCCCGTGGGGCGCATTCCACTTAAGATTCGTTTTTTCATGAATTAATGTTGTTACTGATAGAGTTTAAAAAACTTCTTCATTCATTACTTTCAACCGCCTTAGGCGGGCAAGCATTCATCATTCGATATTCTCATTGTCAAAGAATAATGAATATCGAATGATGAACAACAAATGAGGAAGTATAAGTGAGGTTGATTGACCGTTACGTCAATTCATAAACAAATACGGCTTCCAATGCTCATCAATCGAGCCAACGAAATGTCGTATGAAAAACAGATGATGCGGTCGCATCGGTTTCCGGTTGAGGTGCATGTGCGCTTCCTCAGGTGTTTTATCTCCTTTTCGGTTATTACATTGCACACATGCGGCTACAAGATTTTCCCATGTATCTTCTCCGGCACGCGCTTTCGGGATGATATGGTCAACCGTCAACGTCGGTTCATTCCGACCGCAATATTGACACCGGTGTCCGTCGCGGCGAAGAATGTTTTTCCGTGAGAGGATAATTTTTTTATACGGAACATGAATGAAGACACCAAGCCGAACAATGCTGGGATAGGGCATTGCAACACTGACCGAGCGAACCATTTTCCCGTCACGAGCGGCAATCATCTCTGCCTTTCCAAGGTATAAGAGGATGATTGCTTTCCGGACGTTGCAAATGGTCAACGGTTCATAGTTGTTATTGAGGATAAGAACTTTGTTGTTTAATTCTCTAAAAAAATCATGTCGCGCGCTGAAGACAGTTACTCCTTCTGCTGAATACTGTTATTGTTTTGGTGTTCCATCAATCGTACATTCGATGACTTCTGATACATTTAATGCTTTAATTCCATCCTTTATTTTTGCCAAATCCCCGACGACCAGCGTGTACATTGTTGATGTGTCGAGATATTTTTTCGACACCCGCTGGACATCATCCAGTGAAACATTTTCGATGTTTTGGAGATAGGTAGCAAAATAATTATCCGGCAAACCGTACAAGGCAATATTTTGTAACCCGCCTGCAATTTGCGCCGGAGTTTCAAACGTGAGGGCAAAACCGCCAATCAATCCGTTCTTGACGAATTTCAATTCGTCGTCAGTCATACCTTTATCGCGCATGAGATTAATTTCATAGAATAGTTCTTGCAACGAACTGTCTGTTTTTTCCGTGACAACAGGCGCATTCGCGATAAACGGTCCGACATTTTTATAGAAGGAAAATCCTGAACGGGCGCCATACGTGAAGCCATGTTTTTCGCGGAGATTCATATTGATGCGGCTGCTGAACTGCCCGCCTAACATTCTGTTCATTGCAAGCACAGGGAAATAATCGGGTGTGCTTCGTGCTAACGCAGGATAGCCCATACGAATTTCCGATTGTGCCGCCCCGGGTTTATCAATGATAAAAATTTTGGATTTCTCTATTGCAGCCGGAGTTGGAATGTTAAGAGGCGCAACCGCATTTTTTTTCCATGATTTCAAACTTGCTTCAAGTTTTGAAACAACATCGTTCATGTTCAAATCGCCAACAGCGATGAGCGTTGCATTGTTCGGGACATAATATGATTGATAAAACTTGACCAAATCGCTCTGTGTCAATGCATTGAGTGATGTTTCGGTCCCTAATGAATTATTTCCATACGGATGCGAAGAGCCATAGAGCAAGAACGAAAACGCATTGTTGGCAATCGAGACCGGTTGGTCTTTTTGTTGAAGTAACGTTGTGAGTCGTTGCTTTTTCAATCGGTCAAATTCTTTTTCCGGGAATACCGGGTTCAACAGAACATCGGCAAATACATTCAATGCCATATCAAAATGTTTGGATAAGGAACTGAGCGTGAAAAACGAACCGTCAGTGCCAGCATTGACATTGAGTGATGCGCCGATGGTTTCAAGTTCTTCAGCGATGGCGAGAGCGTCACGCGTGGCGGTTCCTTCATCAAGAACATCGGCAGTCATTGTGGCCAGTCCCGGCATTGAAACCGGGTCGTGGTCGGAACCGGCATGGATGACGAGATTAAAAGCAAATGTCGGAAGTTCGTGTTGCTCAACTAACCAGACCTGCAATCCGTTACTTAATGTTGCTTTTTGAATATCCGGCAAGGAAACCACGGGAGCGGGTTTCGGTGTCGGTCGTTTTGTTCTGTCAAGTTCGTCAGCGCTGAATGAAGTCATTACAAAAATGAATGTGAATAATATTGTCAATGAGTATTTAAAAATATTGTTCATGGCTTATTCTCCTCTCGATACTGCAAGTTCCTGTTTTCCGACAGGCACGATACTGAGTATCATGTTCGGTTTATCTAAATATTTCATCGCGACGGAAACTACTTCATCGGACGTGATTCCCTTATAGTCATCCAATTGTTTGTTGATATTGTCCGGGTCGCCCGTGTATGAGTAGTAAGAAGCGAGGGCGGTCGCTTTTCCCAGCACGGTTGATGCGCTGTTGATAATTTGAGATTCAATTCCCGTGATTGCCTTTTCGATTTCTTTTTCTTCCACGCCGCCTTGTAGTATTTCATTGATGATATTTGTAACTGCCGAGTGCATCTCCGTTAATGTCTTTCCGGGTTTTGCTGTTACTTGAATCTGGAACTGACCTGCAATTTCTGAACCGCCTTGAAATGCAAAAGCAGATTGTGCGATTTGTTGTTCATATACTAATGATTTGAACAATCGTGAATTCTTCCCGCTACTGAGAATCCGGGCAAAGACGTTCATGACTGCATCTTCGCGTGTTTCCGATTTCGGGCTATGCCACGTTACATAAAGACGAGGCAACTGAACTTTATCTTCAAAGATTTCGATTGTTTGTTCTTTCATCGAAACAGGAACTGCTTCGGGACGTTCGAACGATTTTCCCCTTGGAAACGAGGCGAAATATTTTTCCACAAGTTGCTTCGCTTCGGCAGGATTAAAATCACCGGAGAGAACAAGGCACGCATTGTTCGGTGCGTAATAGGTGCGGAAGAAATCTTTTACATCATCCATTGAAGCGGCTGATAAATCTTCCATGTAACCGATGACGGGCCAACTGTACGGATGGTCGGACGGAAACATTGCTTTTGCAATCTTCTCGTCTGCCGTACCATAGGGAACATTATCAACCCGTTGACGGCGTTCATTTTTTACTACGTCGCGTTGGTTGTCAAGTTTTTCCTGAGTCATAGCAGGGAGGAGGAAGCCCATCCTGTCCGATTCAAGATACAATGCAAGTTCGAGATGATTACTCGGGACGACTTCGTAATAGGTTGTTCCGTCTTCTGTGGTGAAGCCGTTAATGCTTGCTCCGACTTCCGAAAGTAATTTGAAATGTGCATCGTCGCCGATATGTTCGGAACCCTGAAACATCATGTGTTCAAATAAATGAGCGAAACCGGTTCTTTTGACTTTCTCATTCTTTGAACCGACATGATACATGACGACAGTGGCAACCACCGGAGCGGAATGGTCTTCATGAAGAATAACATTCATTCCGTTTCCGAGTTGGTATTGCTCGAACTTGATATTTAATTGTGCAAAACTCATTGCACTAACAAACAGTAAACTTGTAAAGCATAGAAGAAAAATTTTCATTAATGAAATCTCACTTTAAGTGTTAGAGATAGTTTCAAACGGCAAAAATGTAAAGATTTGGGAGGTGAGAAACAAGTTTTTCATTCATTTCTGAGTCTGCAATAAAAAGAGTATTCCATGACAGAATCATAATGAGAACAGATTGTTTTCAAGTCCGAATATACTCTGTGAAGAGTTTTTAGTATAGACTCAAATATTGAATCAATCAAACATAGGTAAAGGAAGAAGATTATTCTTCCGTTTGCTGTTCGACATCATCGTTTACCGGGAGATGTTTTGATAAAATAGTTGCAGCCCACTCTCTTCCGCCCAGCCCGAATGCCAGAGCAAGAGCGAGGCAAATAGCACCAAACGCAATCTGGAACGCGCTAACGACCAACTCTTTCCCGATAGATAATTGTTCCAGAGCAATCGAGACGACGAAAATAATTACAGCATATTGTGTAATGGTTCCCAACGCACGTGCATTTTTTACCCCGGCATTGCTGAAGTATGTTGCCACCGAGGCTTGCAGGAACTTTGCAAAAAATAATCCAACGATAAAAACTACAACTGCGACAATGACATTGGGAATATATAAAATAATTTGGTTCAACAGTTCGGATGCTGTTTGAAGACCCATGCTATTAAGCGCGATGAGAATGACAATCAACATGAGAACCCAATAGACAAGCATCCCGAGAATATCAACAGCGGTTTGTTTTAGCCCGCCGTGAAGGAGAAACTCGTCCACACCCGCCTTCTCTGAAATAAAATCGACACGCATTAATTTCAGGAAACGGGTGACACCGAGTTGAGTAACTTTAGCAATCATCCAGCCGACGACGAGAATAACAAGTGCGCCGAGAATCTTAGGTAAAAACTCGGCAAGTTGTAACACGAACGCCCGCCACGGATCGAAAATAACAGTGGTATCCATACAAGACTCCGAAATAGTTGAAAAAATAGTTTTAGTTCATAAGCCTTCTCGTTCTCTCAAGAAATGGAAAATTGATTTCGATACAGAGTTGGAAAAATCTCACCAAATTCTTTACATTGACATAACGATTCGGCTTACGTGGTACAATCTTCCGAAAATTTTTTGTCAAAGACAACTATTTTACTCACATATGTTGCACGATGAACAGAATCATCGCCTGATTAAGGAATTGTTCGACTATTTTCAGTCTATAGGATTTGAAATCAGAGGAGTGCGCGGGGAGATGGCGTTTCCCCAACCGCCCTTTGTTCAGAACGATGGCTACGGCGACCAGCAGAGGAAGATGCCCGATATTTTTGCTTATGATACTTGTAGTAGATAAGCAGGGTTATTCTTCTTCAAAATGTTCTGAGCAGTAATCGTGTTACCTCAAGAGCAACATTTTTTTTGTTTCTATGTATGAATCGGTTTTCAACTGATAATAATAAACCCCATCCGGTTGTTCGGATGATAGAGTGTTTACATTCCAATGAACTTCATATACGCCCCGGTGAAGATACGCATTAACGAGAACAGAAATTTCTTTTCCAAGAATATCGAAAATTTTAAGTGAAGTATTTTCAGATTTTGTAATACGAAATCTAATTTTCGTTGTCGGATTAAACGGATTTGGGTAGTTTTGTTCTAATGCAAAATGCGTTGAAATTTCATTACTGGGAATTTCTTTAACAGAAGTTAGTATTTCCGAGAGGGGGCGTTTCCAAATACCTTTGCTTCCAGCGAACAGGTAATCACCTATACTTGTTAGAGCAAACACTCTCGAACTTGTTAAGCCATTGTTAACTTCATACCAAATTTCATCTTCACGATTGAATTTGAAAATACCTTCATTGTATGTGGACGCAATGATATCGTTTCCTATTACCAAAATAGAACGAACCCAAGATAAATTTAAACCGAGTCCAATCTCATTCCATGTGTCGCCGTAATTTGTTGTACTAAAAATACCTGCTACAGTACCTGCATAAAGAGTAGTATCCCCGATTGATAAACTATATGTGTTGAGTGTGGTTAATCCTGAATTTACAGCAGTCCAAGTTGAACCGTTATCATGGGAGCGGAAAACTCCATTTTTACATCCTGCAAAAAGTAAGGTATCTATTACAGCGAAAACGTGAATATCATTAGAATTGAAATCCGAGTTAACTGATTTCCAATTCATCCCATTATCGGAAGATTGAAAAATCACTCCTGAAGATGATGCCCCTATCAGGATAGAGTCCTTGTTAATAAGAGTTGTAATATAATAGTCTGAGAGACCATAGTTAACGGCAGACCAACTATTCCCTTTGTTGACTGAACTATAAATACCACTATCTGATGTACAGACAAAAAGGATACTATCTTTCACCAGCAGTTGAGTTGCAAACGGGTTGACTATTCCTGAATTACTTTCTGTCCAACCTACACCATTATCAGTTGAACGAAATACACCATGGCTACTATTTGCAATAAAGAAAAATGAATCAAGTGCAGTAATCGAAATTATGGATAAGTCTGAAAGTCCATTGCTACTATAGACCCAACTCGAACCAAAATCGGTTGAACGAAAAATACCGCTATAGGTACCGGCAAAAAGATAAATCCCGGAAGAAAATAATTCGTAAACAAAGGAACTAAATAATCCGTTATTTGTCAGAATCCATGTTGAACCGTTATTTGAACTGCGAAAAACACCATTGTTAGTACTAGCAAACAATTCATTGCCGAAAAAAATGATGTCATAAATATCAAGTGATGGTATCCTTGAGTTTATAGCATTCCAGGTTTTGCCACTATCTAACGAACGATAAATGCCAGTGCCGTCAAATCCTGCTACGATAATAGTATTATAACTTGCAAGACAAGTAATAGACCTGCTAATCAAACCACTGTTAACATCATTCCATGTAAGACCATAATCAGTGGAGCGAAAAATTCCGCCAGTGTAAGAACCCGCGAAAATAATATTTCCAAGAACAGTAAAGGTATTAACTTTATGAACTGAGAGACCGACATTTGAAGATTCCCAGGTGGTATCAAGTTCAGTTGAACGAAAAACTCCGTCGGGGGAAGCAACAAATATGAATGAATCACACAATGCTAAAACTCCATATTGAAGTGATGTCAATCCGTCGTTCACAGGAATCCAGTGAGAACCATTGTCGGAAGAACGGTAGACTCCGTGGTTACTTGTGGTTACATAGGAATAATTCTCGGTATTCAAAGTAGAATTAATAATATTATCTTCAAGGGTAGTGATAATATTCCACTTTGCTCCTTCGTCAGTCGAAAAATAAGATTTTATTTCTCTGCCATTACTAACTGTTACAAGCAAGTCTGAACCGACCGAACCAAATAAATTCACAGAACCACCATATGGTCCGTCCAATTTTTCCCACTGTGCAGGTAATTGCAGGGGAATTATTAACATTAATAACACAATAATTTTCTTACTCATCCTTAGCTCCTTAGTCTTGATTTTAATGAAGAAAATTTATTATCATTACATTCATGAGAATGTAAGCGTTGTAATTCAGTACAAATTTCAGGAAAATTTTTCTCAAAGACAACAATGTTGCAAGATGAAAAGAACCATATTTTGACTCAGGAACTGCTCGAATATTTCCAAGCCGTAGGGTTTGAAGTTCGGGGAGTACGGGGAGACTTTGGATTCCCGCAACCGGCGTTGTTGCACAATGATGGCTACGGCGACCAGCAGGGGAAGATGCCCGATATTTTTGCTTATGATACACTTATGAAAGAATATGTTCTCGGTATTGTGCGCACATCGTTTGAGGAACTTGATATAGAGGCATCATTGACCGAGTATGATGTTTTCCTTGACCAGAAGGATAAACAGAGTGGAAAATCTTACCGGTTGTTTATCATCGTTCCTTCCTCGCTTGTTTCGGAGATGAACTCACTGATTACACATTACATTCACCGGGAGTTGTGGCATTTGGTGACTGTTGTTGCATCAAGAAAAATATTATGAACCTGTACGGACTTGAATCTCTTAGACGTTGAGTTCGCCGAGAATATCTTTCCGGAAGAGCATGAGGATTGCTGTTTGGGGAACGATGAGATATTTCTTTGCGTCTATTTCGACTTCGATGGATTGGTCGCGGAGGAAGATGGCGTAGTCGCCTTCTTCGGCTTGCAGCGGAATGTATTTTACGGGGTCTTTTGGAGTTGTTGACCATGATTCCTGGTCAATGAATGACGGGTTGGGAACGGCGTAGCCGGGACCAACTTTGACGACGTATCCACTATGGACTTTTTCTTTTTCTTTGACGCTTGGCGGGAGATAGAGTCCATGCTGGGAGCGGTCACGGTCGCTTTCTGGGAGGATGAGAACTCTATCGCCAACGATGATGATTTGTTTTTTTCTTGTGTAGTCCATAACGCACTCCGAATATACAAAATTTATCGGGGAGAGCATACGGAGATTTTGGGAAAAATGTTATATTGCAATCAATTCAAAATGAAAAATTCAAAAGGAAAAACAATGAAACTTTCAAGATATTTTTTAGCAGTACTTATTGCACTATTTTTCAGTTCGACTCTTGTTGCTGTAGCACAACAAGAGACTGTAAAGCAGAAGAAGAAACAGGCGTACGAATTACGCGAGAAGAAGAAACGCGAAGGGAAAGCGCCGGTGCATAAAGGGATGCAGAAGAGGAAAGCAAGACTGAATCAGGAGAAATCAAAAAAAGAAATTGAACCTGAAAAGAAAGCAGACAAGTAATAAATAGTACTTGTCTGCTAAAATCATTTAATAATCCGCCCCCAAAGAAATATTATACCGTGGATGTGACGAGGATTGGAAATCAATCGTCCAGGCGACATCCATTTTGACGAGGAAGCCGAGGAAGATCATTCGTAAGCCGTAACCGGTTCCTATCAATAAATCTTTTGCATACGTGTTTCCAAGTTCGTCTTTGTCGAAGCCCTTGAAGTTAGATGCGGAGTGCCAGGCGGTGCCGACATCAAGGAAAAAGATTCCGTTCAAACTTTGGAAGAAGACCGGAAGAGGACCTGCGGCAACATATCCAAAAAACGGGAAGCGGAATTCCATGTTTGTCATAGCGTACTTTGTTCCTTCCTTTGCCGCGTAGTTGTAGCCCCGAAGGGGAATTCCAGACGTGAGGAAAATATAATCTTCCGCATTTTCGATAGGGAGCCGGTCGTCTTCAAATTTTCTGTTAATCCAATTATCAACACCGCCGACGATGAAGCGTTGTGGGTTCTCTCCAAAACTTCCGCCGCCTGCAAAACGCAACGCAAACGTGTAGTTTTTCCATAGTTTGAAATAGCGACGGTAATCTGCAGTGACACTATAAAAGCCGAGTGAGTTTTCTCCGAGTTTCGGACTGCCGAGCAGACTGATATTGTAACGTGTTCCGTTTGCCGGGGCAATCATTCCCCATAATGTATTGTCATGGATATAACTGATTGACGGAGTGATGACCGAGCGTTGTTGAAGCGGGAAGAAATCGTACGAAAGATTTTCGCGGGTGACATTCAACCAACCGAGACCAAAATCCAAACGACGGAATTTGTCGAGCGGATATGTTGCCATGAGACTTGCGCCGTAGTTTCTGAACCGGTAGAGGCTTCCGTCTGTTAGTCCGTCATCGAGAGCGATGAAGCGTGCGCTGTGAAATCCCTGAATACCCCAATCAATTCGTTTGGGGAGATAGAAGTAGGCGAGAGCGTAATCGCTGTTCTTCAAATCGAACATAAGATTGGTGAGGAGATAAATCTGGTGATTGCCCAGCATGTCGCTGAATGCCATGATGGTTGAGCCTTGGATTCCGTAAAACGTATTGTAGCCCGCCGCACCATAGACAATGTCGGGAGAGAAATTCAGGCGATATTTGTTGACGACATATTTTCCTTCTTTATCAACATTGTTTTGAAACGATGCTTTAGTAGCCGAATCGGTCGGTTCTTCATCCGGTTTTTGATAGCGTTCATCGAAGATGTAGTGTCGAAGGTCAATAGCGGATTTTTCCTCCCGCCGCGTTGTAGATTCGGAAACATCGGTTTTGACGATGACATCATCGGAAATATCCAATTGATGTTGCGTGGATGAGACGGAATCGCTTTGAGTTTCAACTTTTGTTAGTCGTTTGATAAACTCGGTTGGCTCGATGGTTGATGACGCAAGTTTTTTCTCGTTGGGAGTTCGCATTAAAAATAAATCAAACCCGCCTTTGTGCAGAGAAGAAAACGCCATCTTGTTTCCATCACGCGACAGAGAAATTTGATAAATTCCTGTCAGCGAATTTGTGAGCGGGCGAAGTGAATCGGTTTGTAAATCAAGCGAGTACACATTGTTGATGCCATTCAAATCGGAAATCAGCAGGAGATGTTTTCCGTCTGAGAGTGGAGTCGGACCGGCTTCGTCGTTGAGCGGGGTATCGGTCAGGCGGGTTACGACTGAATTTTCAACATTAATTTTATAGACATCCGTTTTCCGATTTGCATATGTTTGCATCTTAAAATTCTGTTGATTGTTCATCAACGAGAGATGTTCGCTCCTATCGGAAACAAAGTAAATTGATTTTCCATCGGGAGACCACGCGGGGTCGGCATCGCTGAAGATATCGTTCGTGATGTTCTTCAATTCTTTTGTCGTGAAATTGTACACATAAATATCGGATTGGCCGTTTTTCGAGCCGCCGAAAGTCAAGTAGTTTCCATCCTGCGACC
The DNA here is from genome assembly GCA_016212665.1 of Ignavibacteriota bacterium. Lineage (NCBI taxonomy): Bacteria > Pseudomonadati > Ignavibacteriota > Ignavibacteriota bacterium. Next base: position 193,142 of record JACREZ010000032.1, on the reverse strand, counting down.
AATCAATAGAAAAAATTCCATCGAGATGAAATTCGATTTTCTGTTCGTCCTGCGATTCAACTTCAACAAGAATGATCGCATCCTGCTCTCCGCTTTTTGCCGCAAGCGCTACTTCTTTTCCATCAGGAGACCATGCCATGCCGGGCGTGAGCAGATGTAATTCTTCAAAGTCAGCGGTGCGTTGTCCTTTAATCAACTTTGATGGCGAAGAACCTTCGATGGTGCTGGAGATGAACACATCAAAATAATCATCCTGATTTGAGATGTATGCGATTTTGTCGCCGAGCGGAGAAAGCGACGGGCTTGTGTTGTAAAAACTTCCATCTTCCGTGTGGTCGGTGATGCGTCGCGCATAATCAACCGGCTCATTTCTCTTTGCAATGTCGGGCCAATAGAGAACTTTTTGTTCTTTCTCCCATCGCTCTGAAAGTTCTTTGATATTCAGGCCGATGGCAGAGCGGAAACCTTCTTCAACACTGCGCGAGGATTTAACTCGCATGAGAATATCCCCAATTTTTTCCTCACCATATTTTGTCGCGATGTAATACCATAGCGATTGTCCGCCGCGATAGGCAAAGTAGCCATCAAGAAATTGAATCGGCGGTAAATATTCATGCACGGTTGCATCACGAAGGAACATATCGGAGTCGGTATCCCACTTGAGCGATTCGTATTCGGCAAGTCCTTCGTTGAACCACAAGGGGAGTTGGAGCGTGATGTTATTGGCAATGATGTTTTGCAGTGAGCCGCCGTAAAACATATCGTTGATGACAGCGTGAACAAGTTCGTGGTGGATGACATGGCGGAACTTGGCGTAATCTCCTTCGAACGGAAGTACAACGCGATTCTTGAATAGTTCTGTTACACCTCCGATGCCTTCTTCGAGGTACGAGTTGACGACGTTTGTTTGTTGAAAATCGTTGTGAGAATTATAAACGACAATCGGAATTCTGTTCGTTATTTGATAACGGAACGATTTGCTGATGGAGTTGTAAGAGGATTCCGCAACATCGGCAGTGTATTCTGAAAGGTATTCTCCGCCATCGGAAAAATAAACATCAAAGTGGGTTGATTGGATGAAATACCAATCGAAGTTTTTGTACTGGACTTTGTTTTTGCCGAATTCTGTTGATTGAGTAAGCGCAACACTGACGGTGCAAAACAATAGCAAACAAGAAAGAAAAAGTTTATTCACTTGGAATTATTGAATTATTGTAATTGACTGATAGAAACTTACAAAATGCTTTGGGTAAAAGCAACATTATCTCAACACAATCCGATTGTAAAAAGTGCAAAACGTTCAACTTTTCCTAATGGTTGGAAAAAGAAACGAATGTTATTGTGTGGAAAGAGTAAGTAATGTATTGGAGTATTGGAGTGTTGGAGTTTGGGAGTTCCGGAGAAAGGTGAAGATGTTGTAATTCACTCCTTTTTCTTTGCTTGACATACAGTTTCCATATTCCTAATGAGATTGTAAAATCTTCAGAACGGATGAAATATCTATTGGCAGTTCAGATTCAAACACCATCGTTTCTTTTGAGGTAGGGTGGATGAAGGAAATTCTTTTTGCGTGGAGCGCCTGACGCGGGAGGATTTCCAGCAAATGATGGACTTCCTGTTTTCGTTTGTTATCTGTTTCGCCGAAGGAGATTTTTCTTCCGCCATACGTCGGGTCGCCGAACACGGGATGACCGATGTGGTGCATGTGGACGCGGATTTGATGCGTTCGACCTGTCCGGAGTTTACATTGAATGAGGGAAAGGTATTCGAATTCTTCGATGACTTTGTATTCGGTAATCGCCGATTTGCCGTCTTCCGTCACTGCAATTTTTTTTCTGTCTGATTTACTTCTTCCGAGTGATGTTTCGACAATTCCTGTGATGTCTGTGTTCCGTTGTTTCCGTGCATGACTTTTTGAAAACAATCCCCAGACGATTGACCAATACTCCCGATGAATTGTTTTGTTAAGAAACTGCCGGGCAAGTTTTGCGTGTGCGACATCATTCTTTGCAACGAGCATCAAACCGGATGTGTCTTTATCGAGACGATGAACAATGCCGGGGCGAGTCGGGTCATTCAATGAGGAAAGATTGTTTTTGTAGTGATAGAGTAACGCGTTCACAAGTGTTCCCGAATAATTTCCATACGCGGGATGAACAACCATTCCTGCCGGTTTATTCACAACGAGCAGTTCATCATCTTCAAACAAAATATCGAGAGGAATGTTTTCAGGCAGGACATCGGGCGCGGGAGGTTTCGGAAGTTGAAATGTAATTTTCTCTCCTGTTGAAATTTTGTGGCTTGGTTTGACGGGTTCACCATTGATTTTCACCAAGCCCTCTTTTATTGCCTGTTGAACTTTCGAGCGTGTCGCGTTCTCAACATGATTCGTCAGAAAAACATCAAGCCGTTCCCGCTTCCTCACGTCGGGAACGATGATTTCAACATTTTTCATACGTGAGCCTCAAAGTTGAGGCGCTTGGGAACTTTCGGGAAGAGAAGGAGATTCCGCAGACCCCATATTATTGATGTCCGGAGTAATGGATTGTTGGAGTGCAGGAGTTTCCTGCTTCAATGTTTTCTGAGCGAAGAGGAGCAATACTACGCCGCATGTTACAGAAGCATCGGCAATATTAAACACGGGCCATCGGTTAAGGTGATATCCGAAGAGATTGATGTTAAAGAAATCAGCATCAATAAAATCAACTACACGACCATAGAATAAAGGCGCTTCATCAAAAATCACTCCGTAGAAAACGCGGTCAATCAGGTTCCCGACCGCACCACCGAGAATCAATGCAAGGGAAAGTCGGAAGAAAATGGATTCTTCACGTACCTTGTAGAGATAAAAAATAATTCCGATGCTTGCGATAATGGAAAAGATGGAGAAAAATAATTTTCCACCTATGTCAATCCCGAACGCCATTCCCGGATTTTCGATGTACGTCATCCGGAGGAAATCTCCCCAAATTTGTTGACTGTATCCGTAGGGATAGCCCTGAAACTCAATCCCAAGCGAAGGGAGACTGATTCCTTTCACCCACAATTTTGTGAGTTGGTCAGCGATGACGATGAAAAGACTGAGAAATAATATTCGCATTCGGAGATTATTTTCCTTTGTTGAGTTTGCAATCCAAACACTGTTGAGCGTGCGGCACAGCTTCGAGTCGTTCTTTCTCAATAAGTTTTCCGCAGACATTGCATTTGCCATAGACGCCTGCATCAATTCTCTTCAATGCTTCTTCGAGATAGTTGAGAAATTTTCCTTCGCGTGCGGCAAACAAAAATGTTTTTTCCCGTTCCATCGTATCGGTTCCCTGTTCCATGTGCGTGGAGTATGTCGGGTTTTCGCTCGTGTATTCGCCCGTCATCGAGTCCATCATGGTATCGCGAAGCGTTTCCAGTTCCTCGAAAATTTCTTTCTTCTTCTCGTTAATGATTCCGCGAAAAAATTCGAGGTCACGCTTTCCGTAGCCTTTAGAGTTATGCGAGACCTTTTTTACGGGCGCAGCAATTTCGATTTTTACTTCTTTCTTTGGCGCTGTTTTTTTGACAACTTTCTTTTTTACCGGCTTTGATGCCTTCGGCTTTGCTTTGGGTTTTGCTGTTGTCTTTTTTGCAGCGGATTTTTTTGTTGCCATGTTCGTTCCTCGTTGAAAAAATTGTAATGATTAATTTGTAACTCGTTGAATTCCAACCGAGCAACGTTCTCCGTTGATTTCATCCTCAACCGAGAAGTCGCCTTGCTGGAAATTATTATTCAATTCTATTGCAAGCGTTTCGTTCATAATGTACTTATCGAATGTACGTAACGCTTTTGTTAAAGATTCTGTTCCGCTGAAATAAATTTTGATTCTGTCCATCACTTCAAAATCGGCATCCTTGCGCATGTTCTGCACGCGGTTCACAAACTCACGGGCAAATCCTTCTTCGATGAGTTCAGGCGTAAGTTCAGTATCAAGCGCAACGGTTATTGTTCCGTCTGACTCGACCAACCAACCTTTGATGTCTTCGTGAATGATTTCAACATCTTCAAGAGCGATGACAACATCACTCCCGTTCAACGGCATGGTCAAACTTCCGTTTGTTTGTAGTTGTTTGATATCAGCCGGAGTAAAGTTCCGAATTGCATTTGCGACCGGTTGAACGCCTTTGCCATGTTTCGGTCCGAGCGATTTGAAATTCGGCTTCACTTTCTTCGAGACAATTTCTGAATCATCATGAACATAATCAATTTTTTTGACATTGATTTCTTCCAGAATTATTGCTTCCATCATCTCGATTTCGTGACGCTTTTTCTCTTCAGCAATCGGAAGAATGATTCGTTTGAGGGGTAAACGAACTTTGAGATTTGCCTTGTTTCGGATAGCACGGACGAGTGAAACGATTGTTTCGGTTTTCTGCATTCGTGATTCAAGTTCTGCATCAATCACCGATTCATCCGGCGTCGGCATCTCTGCAAGATGAACCGATTCAAACGGTTCACGTTTCGATTCGCTGTTCAAGTTACGATACAATTCATCGGCAATGAACGGAGAGAAGGGCGCAATCAATGTCGAAATTGTCAGCAAGCACTCATACAATGTTTGATAAGCGGACGCTTTATCTTTCGCCGCAAGGTTCGCATCGGCCGGTAACGCTTTCGACCAGAACCGTCGGCGGTTGCGTCGCACATACCAGTTTGATAGTTGGTCAATCGTGAAATCGCTGACGGCGCGCGCGGCTTTTGTCACGTCGTATGTTTCCATTGCCGCAATATAATCTTTGATGAGCGAATTCATCACGGAAATTATCCATCTGTCAATCTCCGGTCGTTCTTGTACTTTGATGCCGGGACCATCGAACGTGAAACCATCAATATTCGCGTACATACTGAAGAAGGAATACGTGTTCAACAACGTGCTGAAGAATTTTCTTTGCGTATCGCCCATTCCTTCTTCATTGAACAACGTTGGTCGCCAGGGCGGACTGTTGGTAACAAGATACCAGCGCGTTGTATCCGCGCCGTACTTGTCAATAATCATGAACGGGTCAACCGTGTTCTTCAACGACTTGGACATTTTCTTTCCGTCTTTGTCAAGAATCAAATCGTTGACAAGAAGATTTTTGTACGCAGGTCTGTCAAACAAAAATGTGCTGATGGAGTGAAGTGAATAAAACCAACCGCGTGTTTGGTCAATTCCTTCGCAGATAAAATCAGCCGGATGTTGTTCGCCGGAGTCAATCAACTCTTTGTTCTCGAACGGATAATGCCACTGTGCAAACGGCATCGCACCCGAATCGTACCAGACATCAATCAGTTCTGGAGTTCGCTTCATCGTTCCGCCGCAAGAACAGTTCCATGTGATTTCATCAACGAAAGGTTTGTGTAAATCGAGTTTTCTGTTTTCAGTTTCCAGTTTCCTGTTTTCAGTTTCCTGTTTATTATCTGAAACCTGAAACCTCAAACCTGAAACCTCCTGAAGTTCAGAAACGCTACCGACACAATGTTGCTTTCCACAATCGGAACAAATCCAGATAGGAAGCGGTGTTCCCCATAAACGGTCGCGGGAGAGAGACCAGTCTTTGTTTTCTGCAAGCCAGTTTCCAAAACGTCCTTCGCCGACTTCGGGCGGGTACCAATTGATTGTCTTGTTCAACTCCACCATGCGCTGTGCATATTTTGTGGTGGCGATGTACCACGATTCACGTGCATAATACAAAAGCGGAGTTTTACATCTCCAGCAATGTGGGTAACTGTGCGTGATAGTCTCTTTCTTATAAAGAATATGACGCTCTTTGAGATTGCGGATGATGTCCGCGTCGGCATCTTTCACAAACTTTCCTGCAAAGTCGGTTACCTCGGGATTGAACTCACCGCTTTTGTTGACCGGATGGATTGTCGGAAGTCCGTATTTGCGACCTGTTTGATAATCATCTTCGCCGTATGCAGGGGCCATGTGGACGATACCGGAACCATCTTCCGTTGTTACAAAGTCTGCTTCAACTACACAAAATGCTTGAGGTCCAGAAATCTGAAATATATGCGGATTTTTATTTCGATTTAGTTCATCTGTATCGACTAAATCATAATCTAAGATATTGAAGTTAAATAGATAAGTAATAATTGTTGACTTAGGTTTCAACTTTAACCAGAGTACAAAAGGCATGAGTACAAGTTCATTACTTACTCTTGCAATAACGAGGGTTCTGTCATTGTGTTTTCTTTTTGCCTTTTTTGAAGAACGTACATATGCTTTTTTAATGGGTTCTTGAATATTTAGATTTTGATTAAGAAGTTTATACCCCCTTCCAGTATTGACAGATAAATAATATTCACGTTTATTAAAACGATATTTCAAATTAACCTTTGAGGAAAATATAGGAAAATATGTTTTCCCGACTAGTTCGTTCCCTTTGTATCTTTTAATAATTATGAACTCTCCATCAAGCACTTCAAGTCGAGTTTCTGCAAGAATTAAATATTCGCCTTTATGTTCTACCTTAACATAATCGACATTGGGATGGACAGCGAGTGCAACATTGGAGATGAGTGTCCAAGGTGTCGTTGTCCACACAAGAAAATAGGTGTTCTCCTCGCCTTTAACTTTCATCTTTACATACACGCTTGGGTCTTTGACATCTTCATAACCGAGCGAAACTTCATGAGAGGAGAGAGGCGTTTCGCAGCGGGGACAGTATGGCTGAACTTTGTAGCCCTTGTAAATCAATCCCTTGTCGAAATATTGTTTCAGCGACCACCAGATTGATTCGATATAATTATTTTCGAACGTGACGTACGGGTCATTCAAGTTTACCCAATAGCCCATTCGTTGTGTCATTTGTTCCCAATCGGTTTTGTATTTCCAGACCGATTTTCTGCACTCCTCATTGAACTTTGCAACGCCAAACTTTACAATTTCTTCTTTGTGTTTGAAGCCGAGCGATTTCTCCACTTCGATTTCAACCGGCAGACCGTGCGTATCCCATCCCGCTTTGCGATGAACCTGATACCCGCGCATCGTCTTGTAACGACACACCAAATCCTTTAGGGTTCGTGCCATAACATGATGAATTCCGGGACGACCGTTCGCCGTCGGCGGACCTTCATAAAATGTGAATCCGGATTTCCCTTCACGTGAGGAAATACTTTTTTCAAAAATCTTCTGTTCGTTCCAGAACTTGAGAACTTCCTGCTCAAGTTGAGAGTAATTTATTTTATCTGTGAGTTGTTTGAACATTTATTATAGTGATAAAAATTCTTCAATTGTGAGTCCGGCTTGTTTGATGATAACTAATAATGTTCCTTTTGGAATATCCTTCTTAAAATGAATCGGAAGAGTAACCATTCGCTTTTCATCATACTTAACTAAACGTAAATGCGAGCCTCGTTGACGGCTCTCAATAAATCCTGCTTTCTTTAATTTCTTTAAAACTTCCTGGCAAGTAAACGACGGCAGTTTTCTACTCATTAAGCAATCGCGGCGTTGACATTTGTAACAAGTTCAACACGATGAGTGAGTTCAGATGACTTAATCCAGCCCAACTCAAGAAGTCCTTCGAGATGAAGTTCTATTGCTTCACGTGCCATCGTTCTTGCTTCTTCAATTGTTTCACCGAAACTGACACAGCCCGGTAATGCAGGAACGGTAACGGTAAAGCCGCCTTCAGGTTCTTCTTCTAATACGATTGTAAAATTCAGTTCATTTACTTTTTTCTTTTTGGTCATTTCATTGATAGATAAATATGCAGAAAAATGAAATCACTTCAATCTCTTTACCACTTCCTTCATTATCCTCGTCAACTTCGGTTCTGCGTTGTTTGCTACTTCGATAATTTCATCAAGCAACGCGGGCTTAAGAGAATCGGGGAAACACTCATCGGTGATAATGGAGAAGCCAAGTACGTTCATTCCCATGTGTGCTGCGACGATAACTTCCGGAACGGTTGACATTCCAACCACATCTGCACCAAGGTTTCGGAGAAAACGATACTCTGCTCGTGTTTCAAGATTCGGTCCCGGCACGGCGACGAACACACCTTTTTGCACAGGAAGTTTTGCATCAAGTGCGACTTGCTGTGCAAGTTCAATCAATTTTTTCGTGTATGGTTCGGACATGTCGGGGAAGCGGGGCCCAAGCGAATCATTATTCGGACCAATCAATGGATTATCACCAAGCAAATTGATGTGGTCGGTGATGAGCATGATGTCGCCGCGCTTGAAGAGAGGATTCATTCCACCGGCGGCGTTGGATATCAACAATGTCTTCACACCAAGTCCCGCCTTCATTACGCGAACAGGAAAAGTCACTTGTTGCATCGTGTAACCTTCGTAGAAATGAAAACGCCCTTGCATCGCGACAACTTTTTTTCCACTTAGCGTACCGAAAATCAACCTGCCGTGATGCGACTCAACAGTGGAAACGGGGAAGTGCGGAATGTTATCATACTCAAGAACACATTCCTGTTTGATTTCTTTCACCAAACCGCCCAAGCCTGTACCGAGAATGATTCCGACTTCCGGCTTCATTTTCGTCTGCTTACGAATATAATTGACTGCTTCGTTGATTTGTTCTCTGAGTTTGCTCATAATGATTTATTGATAATGTCGCTTTCCAAAAATCGCTGTGCCGATGCGAACGAACGTTGCGCCTTCTTCAATGGCGATGTGAAAATCGTTTGTCATTCCCATTGAAAGATGAGGGAGTCGGATTCCGTTTCGTTCCACATCGTTCCGAAGACTTCGCATTAACTGAAATGTCGGACGTGAGTCTTCCGGGTCATCAGGAAACTTCCCGATGGTCATCAATCCAACAACATTGAGATTCTTCAATTGCTGTACATCTTTTACTAAACTCACTGTTTGTTCCGGTTGCACACCAAACTTCGTTTCTTCTTCGGACGTGTTCACTTCGACGAGTATGTCGAGCGTTCTGTTATACTTGCCGGATTGTTGCGACAATTCTTCTGCTAACTTCATTGAATCAACCGAGTGGACGCAATGAATCCAAGGGATAATAAACTTCACTTTGTTTCTCTGTAAATGACCGATGAAATGCCAGCGAAATTGTTCGGCAAAGAGTTCCTGTTGTTTGCGTTGCAACTCCTGTACGTAGTTCTCACCGATGTCAGAGATTCCAGCCGAGATTGCTTCACGGATAAGTTCAGAGCCAAATGTTTTCGAGACTGCAATCAGTGTAATTTCTTTTGAATCCCTGCCAATTCGTGAACATACCTCGCTGATTTGCCGGCGGATATTTTTTACATTCTCAGCGACCATGCAGATTTAAGGTGCAAATATAGTTCATTTAGAAGGAATATAAAAATGATTTTTCATCTTCATCTTGATGAAAAATCTACAGAAAATCAGTGAAGCAAACTAATTAAAAAGGATTAAAACCACCGGAAGAACCAGTACTTCTCGTAGAGAAGTTTTCTCCAATGATATAACATTCTCGGTTTGTGAAGTGAAACACTCGGTGCAGGTCGGTCGAAGAAATTTCCTTTGATGTACCCAGCAGTGCCGTTCCCTGCTTCGAGGAAACAAAATCCATGACCATCAAAACTTTTCGGGCTACCGCTTGATGCAATTTCAAATGCGATATTGTTCGCGACGACATCGGCTTCGCGAGCCGCAAAGACACCGGCTTTGGGAAGCAACAATCCGTTTGCAAGAGGAATCGTGGTAATATCTCCGACGGAAAAAACGTTTGGATATTTGGTTCGCAAAGTTACCGGGTCAACGGCAACCCAGCCGTTCGGCGCAGTGATGCCCGATTCACGAATAATTGGCGGAGGTTGGTAGGGGGGAACGACAGTATAAATATCCGGTGTAATCGTACTTCCATTATTAAAAATGATTTCATTCCGTCCCCCTTGAATATCGGAAATGGTATGATTCGGGTAGAACGAAATGCCCCGCTTCTTCAAAATTTCTAGCAAGGCTTCTCCCATTCCTTTTCCTGCAGAAGAAAGGGGAGTTTCTTCAGGAGAATAAATCTCGATTTGAATATTTTTTCTGCCGAGATTTTTATAATAATAATCTAACAGTAGCGCAGCCTCGTATGGAGCGGGGGGACATTTGTATGGAAGTCCCGAAATGATGATAGCAATTTTCCCATTCATCAAAGCTTTTATTTTAGGTTGAAGATGGATTGCTCCTTCCAGCGTGTAGAATGTCGGCGTTGCCATCGAAAGTCCCGGAACCTGATGGTACGCAGGTTCTGCGCCAAGCGCAATCACAAGGTAATCGTACCAGATGATTTCTTTATTTGTTTGGATGACATTCTGAGTCAGATGCATCGCATGCACCAATCCGTTATGGAATCGAATATTATACCGTTTGAGCGAAGAAAGGGGCTTCCTGATTTCATCAGGTTTTCGCCAATCTAACATTGCCCACAGGTAAGAGGCAGGGAAATGATGAAAGGAAGATTTATCAATGAGGATAATTTTATGTTTTCTGCCGAGCAATGTGCGTAATTGACGCGCTGCGACAAGCCCTCCAATTCCTCCGCCTAAGACTGCGATTGTTTTTTCTGCCATTGTTTCGGTTTTGGGAAATGAATATAAGAAATCGGCGGAGAAAAACGAATAACAGAAAATAAAAATATTGTTTGATTATTAACGCCGAGTTTCGTATTCTTGTGCCAACATTTTTTTCTATGAACAATTAACCAAAGGAACGATATGGCGCTTAAAGAAAAATTCGAAGGTGATGTTGCAATATTAACACTCAAAGGCGATCTAATCGGCGACCCGGAAACAACTGAATTAAAAGATAAAGTTGCGGGCCTGATTGCTGATGGCATTTTAAAAATTGTAATGGACCTGGGAAAAGTAAAATATGTAAATAGCACAGGACTTGGTTCACTTATTTCCGCGCTTGGAAAAGTACGCGATGCAGGAGGAAAACTTTTGCTTGCCCGCATCGGAGATAACGTGCAAAACCTTTTTGTGATTACTCAGTTAGTAAAAGTTTTCGACACGTACGAAACAGTTGACCGCGCACTCGCTGTTTTCAAAACGAAGAAAAAATAACTTATGTGGGAGGTGAACGTGTTTACAGTTTGATAGAAAAAAACTTGGGGGCTGTCTCATAAGTCTGATTATGATGTAGCCGCAGACTTTATGTCCGCGTTATTGATGTGGAAACGCAACCATGAAGGTTGCGCCTACGGTGAAATCTAACTTGTGAGACAGCCCCCAAGCAGTCTAATCCGTATTTACCCTAACCAATCTACGGAGTTATCCAATACGCGAGTTTTATTAAAAAGACATCTTCGTGGTCCGGATTTGTTATCAAATCGCCAAAATCTTTTCCGAATTCAAAGTTGCCTCTGTTTTCAAATCTCGAACCAATTCGTGTCCACACGAAGAAGAGTGTTGAACCGGGCAAGTATTCCCATCGTAGAACTGCATTTCCGCGCAATGATTTGAAATTAAAATCTGGCTTTCTTTTCTGACCATTATCTAAAATGAGGAAAGATGAGGCACTGCCATTTCCGTCTGGGTCAACAACATAGGTATTCACTGAGTCAACAAAAGCAATGGTAGAACCGTTATCAACACCATATTCATTGAAAGTGAACGTGCGCGGTTCTTTCAGTTCTTTGAAGTTATTATATGCACCGGCAGATACTAACGGTTGCAAGAATAACTGAAGCGAAAGTTTTGGTGTGAATGTCCAATCCATTCGGATATTACCCGAAAATTCATGTTGGTCAATATGTGCGAAGACATAACGGTTGCCAAACGTTTTGTCTGCCCAACCGTCAGCGACGGTTTGGACATATTGTGCTACAGCAGTATTCCGCATGTAACTTGGGGCGAATGAAATACTCATGTTTGAACTTGGTTTCACTTCTATCTCAGGACTGAACGAATAGTTGTAGGCGCCCGATTCTGAACGCCCGCCATCGAAACTTAAAAATCCGACAATCTTTTCACGTGAGTCCGTTCCAACACCAAACCATGCACCGAATCTATCGGTCGTTTTCATTAACGGTCCGCCGCGTGTGATGCGATTATCAAGAATTCCTTTATTGAAATAGATATCGCCGTTCAATGTCCAGTAATTCAGGAGTTGTGCGTTAAAGAAGAAGAAATATCCTTCTCCAAACTTATTCCCTTCAAAATCGAAATTCCGGAAGGTTGCAACCTGAAATCCTTTTCTTCTGAACATATCATCCGGTTCGTACCATTGATAGCCAGTGGATATATGCCAGTTGATTTGATCGGTTCTAAATAAAAATCCCAGATCATTCGTCTCAAATCCCGGGCTGATAATTCCTAGCGCAGTATTGAAACGGACATTTCCTTGTTGCTTGTTGATGGCGATACGAGTTGCGTATCCTGAAAGTTGGGTTGCATTACTATCAACTTCGAGATGCTCTGCATCAGGACGTTGATAATAGTGAGTAGGAGATTGTTGTAAAGCAAGGATACGGTCACGGGAACCTTCAACACGTGTTACCGCTCCCCATCCGGTCAAAACCCAGGTTTTACCGGAATCTAAATTTGTCCAACCATCAACTCCCAGCGCATAAGCGCTTTTATTGAATGATGGCTTCAGATAGGATTCATTCAAATCTCTTCTCGTTCCTGTAGCGATGAATCCGATTGCTTGGTTTCCCTGATTGAATTCATTCAAACCTCGAACCACAGAATAGCCTGCGAGTGGTTCAACTACGTCATCGTATTGATTTCCAGCGCCATCATCAATTTTAGAATATTCCCGTTCAGTGAGTGCAACTAACCCACCGAGTGCAAAATTATCACTCAATTTTCCGGTGATTTTTCCTGCGCCCAAAATTGTCGTGTTTGCCGGACGGTCAACATAACCGCTGTGCTGTTCCGAACCTGATGGAGAGCGACCAATTCTTCTGCTATAAAAGAAATCGGGACTGCCCCAGTTGAATCCCATGTTATTGTTTGCGCCGCCGTAACCAAAATTAAAAAAGTCTGAGCCTTCTATGAAAAACGGGCGCTTCTCCTGAAAGAACGATTCGAACTGAGTAAGGTTCACAACTGCCGGGTCAACTTCGACCTGACCGAAATCGGGATTGAGCGTCGCGTTGAGCGTGAGGTTGCTTCCGAGCCCGAGTTTCAAATCGGCGCCAAGGTTGCCTTTGAACATAACAGCTTTGTTGAACGGGTCGCCGTCAGAAAACTGATTTGTTAATTTCATACTGGAAACTGTGTAGGGGAGAAATTCCATACGCGTCGGTGGGTTGATGTTTTTTATGCCGTTCATAGTCGCAAAGCGAGAGACCCAGCCGCTTTCACCTTTCGGAACCATCACAAAAAATGATTCTTCCTTTTTTCGCTCGATGGACCTGCCAAAGTTCACACCCCAAACATATTCATCTTGCTTGGGAAACCTGAGTTGTGAATAAGGAATTTTCATTTCGACTGTCCATCCCTTTTCATCAATGCTTGTTGCCGCATCCCAGACTCCATCCCACGAGTTATCATCCCATGAATCGTTGTACAACGTTCCGTCTGTTATCGAGCCACTCGGGTAGACACCAAAATAAAAACCTGTTCGCTTGTCGTTATATGAATCAATCGCGAAATAAAACCAATCGCAGTTCATATTTGCATCGCGGCGTCCTATGCGGGAGACGATGGAATCAGGTTTGTCATGCAATCGCGCAGCAATGTACAATGAGGCATCATCATAGGCGACCCATACTTCTGTTTTTTCGCTCGCTGCCTGTCCCTGATTCGGGTCTTTTTGAGTGAAATTTGTAATGCCTGCCCGTTGCCATTCCGGCTCATCAAGTTTGCCGTCGAGAACGATGGAGTTTGTAAGACGAAGCGCTTCCAACGCGGGACGCTTGATAGAGGTATCAACACTGCTCGGTTCATCGCTTTCGTTTGCCCATGATGCGGGGACGAAGAGGAGCAGGAAAATAAAGAAGATTGACGATTGACGATGTAAAGATTGAATCATTTGGTACTCTGAAATATTAACAGTCAAATACAACCATTAGACGGAATTGAAAAGAAAAAGGTTACAGGTTGTCCGAACTTTTTCTAACCTGCATTAAGACAGTGGGAAGGGAGGAAAGGTTGACGAGGGAGGATGGAAAGGATGATGATTGAACTCATTGATATGTCCAGGACCATTTCCGTGATTTTTGGTTACTCTTATTATGTAGACAAAGAAACCAAGTGAATAAGAACACGCTCTAATTACAGTTTGTATCTTGCTCAATCGCTTTGTATTTTAATGCAGCCAAAATGATGAATTTAGAAGAAATCAAAAAGAAGTTGGTGGAAGAACTACCGAATTTAAGAGTGTCTTATTCTGTGGAGAGAATAGGAATCTTTGGTTCGTACACTCGCAACGAACAAGATGACGAAAGTGATGTTGATGTGCTGGTCGAATTTTCCAAGCCAGTAGGCTTTTTTCATTTTCTACATCTGGAAAATTACCTCACATCTTCGCTTGGTATTAGGGTTGATTTGGTAACGAAGGATGCTCTTAAACCTGCAATGCGAGAAGAGATAATTAATGCTCTCATTACAGTATGAAAAGAAAACCACTTATGTTTCTTGAGGATATTGTCTCCTCAATAACGAAAATTGAGAAATACATAAACGGAATGTCTTATGCAGATTTCAAAGATGATGATAAAACGATTGATGGCGTAGTAAGAAATTTAGAAATCATAGGTGAGGCTGCAAAGAATATTCCTGAAGAAATTAAGGACGGATATCCTGAAATTCCATGGAGTGAAATGATTGCCATGCGAAATAAAGTTACACATGAGTATTTTGGTGTAGATACTCAGATAATTTGGGAAACAATCCAGAAGGATTTACCTGAAGTTGGCTTGCGAATACAAATGGTCTTGGCATCATTCAAATCTTAAAACACAGAATGTACAAAGTAAAACTCCAAACATTCGAGGGTCCGCTCGACCTGCTTCTCTTTTTCATCAAACGGGATGAGTTGGATATCTATGATATTCCCATCGCGAGAATCACCAGAGAATTTTTGGAGTATCTGCATTTATTGCAAGAGTTGGATTTGGAAATTGCAGGCGATTTCATCGTCATGGCGGCGGAATTGATGCAAATTAAAGTGCGGATGTTACTTCCGCGAGATGAGGGAGTCGAAGAAGAAGAAGACCCGCGTGCAGAACTCGTCCGGCGATTGTTGGAATACAAACGCTTCAAAGAGGCGAGTCTTGCAATGCAGGGATTGGAATTTGAGCAAAGCAGGTATTTCTATCGTCAGGGATTTCATGCCGACCCGAAATTGATTTCCATCGAAGACCAGGAAGCAAGCCTGAAAGATATTACAATGTTCAATCTCATCGCCGCGTTCAGGAAAGTGCTTGATAGAATTCCGAAAAAATTGTATCACGATGTCGAGATGATGAACGTAACGATAGATGAACAGATGAGTTACATCGCCGATGTGTTCAGGATGCGGGATGAAATCGGGTTCATTGAGTTAGTTGAGCATATGACGGAGAAAATTCGTATCATAGTCACGATTATTGCAATGTTGGAGATGGTCAAGCAGAGATTTATCGGGCTGAAGCCATCGGAACATGAAGACGATTTTATTGTGTATAAAATAAAGGAAGAACAACCTGTTGGAACAGCCGATTCCACCTTCTGAAAATAAACGACAAATCATAGAAGCGCTTATCTTCGCTTCGGACGAGCCGCTGACGGTGAAGCAACTTCA
Source organism: Ignavibacteriota bacterium (assembly GCA_016212665.1). Classification (NCBI taxonomy): domain Bacteria; kingdom Pseudomonadati; phylum Ignavibacteriota; species Ignavibacteriota bacterium. The sequence goes on along the minus strand of JACREZ010000032.1, from coordinate 177,454 downwards.
AACAATCATGGGTTCGACTGAGTACACCGGAATGCGGTTTCGCATCAGGGAAGAAGAAATGCTCTCGATTATTCAGAGCATCAACGAAGAGTACGCGCAATCGAATCGTCCGTTCCGTATTATTCACATTGCGGGCGGATACCAATGTGCAACACAACCGGAGTTTGCCGATTGGCTTGGTCGGATGATAAAAGAAAAGTCGAAGCGGAAACTTTCGCAGTCGGTGCTTGAATCGCTTTCTGTGATTGCGTACAAACAACCGGTGACAAAATCCGAACTCGAAGCGATTCGCGGCGTCAATGCAGATTATGCAATTCACAAATTGCTCGAACGAGGATTGATTACGATTGTCGGTCGTGCGGCAACTCCCGGTCGTCCATTGCTGTACGGAACAACGAACGATTTCCTCAAACATTTCGGCATCAACGATTTGGCGGATTTACCCAAGCCGCGCGAGATAGATGAAATTCTTGCCGAACAATCGAGTGAAATGGAACGGGAAATCTTGAAACGAATGGGGAAAACTCCAGAAGAAATTGAAGAGCAACTTGGAAGTACGGTTGTGAGTGAAACAGGTGAACTGAAAGAGATTTCGCCGGAAGAAAGTTTCCCGCCGCCTGCGAACGGAGATGAAAGTGTTATCAGTTAATCGTTATCGGTTATAGGTACAAGATTAAAGTTCAAAGTGAAAAGTTAAAGTTATTTTTTAGAACCACAAGAAAAGAGCAAGAAATGAAAACCCGAAACGAATTTAAAATGCCCAAAGGCTTAGTACGACTGAATAAATTCATCGCAGATGCCGGAGTCTGTTCCCGTCGGAAAGCGGATGAGTTAATCTCCGAAGGGAAAGTAAAAATCAATGGAACGGTTGTAACTGAACTTGGGACGAAAGTCCAGACCGAACGTGACAAAGTGTTTGTGAACGGGAAACAAGTGGTGAACCTCGATAAACTTGTGTACATCGCTTTTCACAAACCGAAGGATTGTATCACAACAGCGAGCGATGAACGGGGCAGACCGACAGTAATGGATTATGTGAAAGTTCGCGAACGAATCTTTCCTATCGGTCGGCTCGATAGAAACACGACAGGGATTCTCTTGCTTACGAACGATGGAGAACTTGCCCACAAACTCATGCACCCGCGGCATGAAATTAAAAAAGCATACAAAGCGACGCTTGATAAAGTGTTGACCAAAGATGATGCAAAAAAACTTGAACAGGGAGTTCGGCTTTCTGATGGAAAAACTTCACCCGCTGAAGTTTATACCATCGGTGCCGGAAAGGGGAAAGTTATCGGTATCATCATCCATGAAGGACGAAATCGTCAGGTTCATAGAATGTTTGAATCGTTCGGGTACGAAGTCGAAAAACTCGACCGCGTTGCGTATGCGGATATTACGTACGAAGGTCTTTCAAAAGGGGAATGGAGGCATCTGACAAAACCGGAAGTAAAGAAGTTAATGGATGTGGCGGGGTTGACCGCGTAGTCAATTTCATTTGTTTGGGAATTCTTCCTTGAAGAATGTGTTGATGTGTGAATACACTTCATCCGGATTATCGTACCACATAAATAATCGTGTGTCGTGACCAGTCTGAACATGAATCAAATTATTGCCTGATTCTTTTGCTTGCATCCAAGGGTGTTGATGAAAATATTTCAAATACTGTAGGGTAGTTCCAAAAACCTCAATGAAAATGTTTAACCGCAAAGCACACAAAGAATACGCAAAGTGGCGCAAAGAAAAATAGTGTTTTAGGAACTACCCTGTAGTGAATTCAACTTCTATCCACAACAATCAAAGTAAGGTCGTCATCCAATGATTCATCCGCTCGTTTTCCGGACCATGCAGCAAGATGTTTCAGTAACATTTCAGTGAATTGTTCTGCCGGAACATTTTCATGGGATTGAATAAACCTTGTAAAGGAATCATCTCCGAAAAAAGAACCGGATTCATTTGTTGTTTCAATAATGCCATCGGTATATAAAATAATTCTGTCACCCGATTCAAGGTTCATGTTCGTATTTGAATACGTTGCATCCGGGAAGGGACCGATGAGCGGACCGTTTTCACACAATTCAACCATTCGTTGTTCTGATTTTCTCCAGATGAGAAGCGGCGGATGTCCAGCTCCTGCATAACGCAATGTTCCATTCTCTGCATCAATAAAAACACATCCCGCTGTAATAAACTTACTCTCTAACTTGTCACAAAGAATTGTATTCATTGCTTTCATAACTTCAGCAGGGTTGGACATGTTCTGAGTTTGTGATGCAAAAGCAACTTTAATCATTGAAGCAATGAGAGCGGCTCCAACGCCATGCCCTGACACATCCGCAACAAGAACGCAAATCTGTTTTTTACCAAGATGAACAATATCATAAAAGTCACCGGCAACTGCTGTCATTGGAATGTAACGTGCAGAAATTTCAACGCCATCAATGTCAGGCATTCGTGTCGGGAGAATCGAGAATTGTATTTGCCGTGCGGTTTCCATCTCCTGCCGGACGGAGAGAAGTTGTTTCTCGTTGTTGAAGAAGCGATACGCAACGGCATATCCAAGAGAGATGAGGAAGAGTAAAAAGCCAATTGCTTCTTCACCCCAATCCCAGGGCAGAAGATTTAATGCAACGAGATTATCATTGACAGCGAATAGTCCAAACATGATAAATCCAATCAACACGACACGCGTTTCCCTCGTCTTCTGTATGCCCGACCATGAGGCGTTTTTGAATATTACGAAAGCCCAAAGGATAACTAAAATATTGTTAAGGCGCTCTAATGACAAGGGCGTTGTTCGGATCGCATCAGATACAATTCCGGCAAAGGCAAACAAGGTAGCCGCCCGAAAAACCCAAAGTCCTGAGTTTCTCCAACCCTTGCCAAAAAGCTGAGATAAAAATCCTGAAAGAGGAATAGGAATGAGGTAGGTACAGAATGCATTGAGATACAGCAATCCCGCCGGCGGTTCTAAGGAAACGTATTGGCTCAGTTGTGTTTCTATAAGCAGTCGTAATCCATAGAGTAAGGAAGTTGCACCGAACGCCGTCAGTGAAATATCTTTCTGCTTCAATCGGAAGAGTGAAAGCACAAGTACAGCGAATCCCACACCGGAGACTATCACTCCCAGTACGGTGTTCCATAAATATGGTTGTGCGAAGATGTTTTGCATTATCGGAAGTTAGTATTCATCCGGCTAAATATAATGTTTTACTTTCACCCAAACATCTTTCAAAAGTACTTTTGGTGTTTTACAAATTTCATGATTCGTTTTTTTAGATTTTACTATGTGTTGTTTGTTGTTACCTTATTTTCTATTGTAACCTATTGCCAATCCTGACTTTGTATTTATGTTGCAGTGTCGAACTTGACTTCACGATAAAAGATGTTATTAAAAGTGAAAAACGTTTCGGGATTTTGATGGCGGGGTTTATTTGCACTAAACTTCATTAGACGCACAGAGATTGATTTAGCACTTCACTGTCATAGAAGCACTTAACCACCGCTTTTGCAAAACGGCTATTAGCAGTAGTTTTTCTCATACTCTTCTAATAAGTCGTTACATTCCCGATGCCATAAAGCGGCGACTCCGTCTAAATATTCTATTGAATTAATAAAATCTTGTCTGGCTTCTTTAATACCATTTAAATAGCAAAGAAAATAGTAGTTCGCTAACCCTTCTCCAAACTCCCAATCTATGATGTCCATTTTCTCATTTGATTTTATTCTATTCTCAAATTTCTTTGCTTTTTCATAAAGCCTTTCAACATCTTCAATTGGAAATTGAGGTGGTGTGAAAATAAATTGCTTGTTAATACTATAAGTTCCATTGTCTTTGAAGATTATTGAGTTGGAATGAGTTGCGTAGTTGTCAAAATTATTACCAAAGCCTAATCGTTGAAATTCAATAATATTGATGAGTTCATTTGTGATATTCATTTTTACTTCTTGAATTGCTGAAAAAAAGAGTCGAGTGCCTTCATTTACAATTTGAATGTCAACTTCACTCAAGTAGTCATCATTTGTCGAATAGCCTGCCCAACAAACAACAAACTGGTCTTTAAATACGATGTATGTTGGGTTATATGCTTTGTCCCAAAGATTATAAAAATCGAAAACATTATCTAACAGGTCTTTGATGTTTATTTGTGAGAATTTGTATGTCTTCTCAACAATTTCTTTGTTCTCTTTGACTTTGTTAATTTCTCCGTTTGTCGGTTCTGATTTACTACCAATTCTGTGATAGATAGTATTCGCTTCAATTGTCGATATTTTTTTAAGAAAGGAAGTTGTCTTAGAATTGTTTCTAATTGTCAATAAGCCAACGGACTTGTCCTTTTTGAGATTAGGAAAAGAAACATTCTCATACTTAATTAAAGGGGGATTTTTTAAAATTGAATTTACCAAATTTTGAATATCTGCATCATCAATGAACTCTGCCCCAACGATTTCATTGTCATTTGATATTCCAACAATAAGGAAGGAGTCATTTTCTGGATTTGAATTACTAAGTGCACAAATGTGTTTAAGAAATTTTGCTTTGCCCTTTTCTGTTTTCAAGTCAACTGAATCCTTCTTATCGAAAAAAGTGCACTCATCGTTGTGAGAAATTATATTCTTTATAAGCTGTCTCTTATTAACCATTGTAGGTTCTTGTCGTCATTTAAAAATTACTGCTAACGGTCAGTTATTTGCATTGTCAAACTGTTTTAATGATTGAAGCTAACTCGTCAGCACTTCGGCTGTCCGTTTTTCTGACTATCTCCAATTCTTTAAGAGCATTTTCTTTGTCTCCTATTTCAGCGTATGTCTTACACATTATGTAATGTGCTTTTAGGTAGTCAGGTCTTAAACTGATTGCTTGTTTGAATACCTCAATAGCTTTGTGTTTGTCACCTTTGTCTATGTATGCGTTACCCAAATTGAAATATGTTTCGGGTTTATTCGGAGTTAGTTTACTTGCTTCTTCGTAAGCAGAAATTTCATTGTCGTGCTGTCCTAATTTTCCGTAAGCAAGTGCAAGGTTAAAATAGGCTTCTGCTGAAGATGGCTTCTTGTTTATTTCGTCTTTCAAAGCAGCGACAGCTTTTTTATAATCACCGTCCAGAAAAAACTTTCGTCCAGGATTACTTATGCCGATATACCAAAATGAAAAGTAGATGGAAGAAAAAATCCAAAGAACTTTAAGCGGAGTTGTCACGCTTAGTAGTCCTAAAATAAAAGAAACTGGAAGCATCCAAAGCAGATGAAATGATGAAAGCGGAATAACAAAAACTAAAATTATGGAAGCTGTCATTAGAAATCCTTGAAGTTCCATTGCTTTCTCAGTCGCTTGTTCATACGTCGCTTTGTGTCTAATGTTGATGCACCAACCCAGTGTGATTATAATGCTTAGTCCTAAAATGATGTATCCGATGATTTCCATTGTTTATTTGTTTTGCTTGTATTAATCTCGTCTGATTGATGTCGGCTGTGTCGTCACGCGTTGCCTATAACGTTTTGGAGATTTGCGATGGGCGGCTTTTCAGCACAAATGTTGATGCGGAGAGCTGAACTTTCGGCTACCACATAACTTTCTGTGGAGCGCGAAACCCCGCTTATTGCAAATGTGCTGTTAGCTGTAGCTATTCTTTTCAATGTATGCATCCTAAATAAATGTCGCCAAATTTTGTTCTTGCAATGTCAGTCAAATTCTTGTCACAAAGGTCTGAAATGTAAAGTCCATAAGGTTCAACTTTTAAAGTCGCATCGGCAATTGGGTCGTCAGTGTAAAGTTTAGTAACTTCATTGAAAAATGTGTAGCGAATAGTCGCCCACATTTCAAATCCAAGTTCAATGTCCAAGTCTGGGTCGTAACCAGAGTTGTCGCCCGCCTTAACCATTTTTGTAACTAAACCCAATGCGTCTTTAAGTTGTATTGAGGAGATATGAGCCGCAAGGTCTGCAAGTTGAATACCTTTTATTTCAATTGAGTTTTGTTCTAAATGAAACTTACAGTCAGTAAAATTTATTGTAGATATAAATTGTTCTGCTTTGTCTTTGGATGTAAACATTCCTTGGTCAAAATAAATACTGACAGGCTTTTTAATTTTTTCATTGCTGTCAATAAACTGCTTAACAGCTTTTATACATTCAAAGCCAAGTTGTTTTCTACTTGTACTTGGAATCACTACAATGCCAAGTTTGCAACTGTCGCTAAACAGTCCCTTTAGGTGTTCACGAATTTTGGCTTTTTCGTGTTCTTTTGAATAGTTCGCACTGCTCTTATACTCAAAACTATCTGGGTCAAACCCATTGGATTTTATTATTTCAATGATTTTTTCTTCTATGTCAATGTTCGTATAAACACAAGCACCGATAATAAAACCAGCCTCATCGTGAACACTATCATCTATGTAGAATTGTCCCATATAATTACAGCTAACATTCAAATAAACGCTAAACACATCTCATAAAGTAGCGCAAACCCAGCACAAATAGTGCAGTTATACGCCTGTTTAAGTTGTAGTGAATAACAGAAGTTCATCATGCATGACTTAAGCATTCGTTTGTCCGGCGCATTTTGTGTCTAACCATATTATTGTTCAGTTTTATTTCCCGCAAATATACTTCATTCATTTTTTCAATCAAACAAAACTGACATAGTTCTACTTAGAAAAATTTATGTTCTCGTTCGCACGCTCCTCAAACTGTGGTAAAACTCTGCCTTTCAGAAATATGTTCGATTCACCTCTTCCTTGAAGAGTTAAATACACCCCTTGAAATTCAACAAAATACTGTGAGATCCAGAAACTGATTAGTTCAGAATCCTCATATTGCACAAAAGTAAGTGAATATAGGGCATAAGTTCCCAGAATTGCAGAAAAGTTGGGGAGAATTGTCCAAAAGTTTCCAACAATTGCAGAAAAGTTGGGAAGAATTGCACAAAAGTTTCCAACAATTGCAGAAAAGTTGGGAAGAATTGCACAAAAGTTCCCAACAATTGCAGAAAAGTTAGGAAGAATTGTACAAAAGTTCCCAACAATTGCAGAAAAGTAGGGAAGAGTTGTACAAAAGTTTCCAACAATTGTAGAAAAGTTGGGAAGAATTGTGCAAAAGTTTCCAACAATTGTAGAAAAGTTGGGAAGAATAGCACAAAAGTTTCCAACAATTGTAGAAAAGTTGGGAAGAATTGTACAAAAATTTCCAAGAATTGCTGAAAAGTTAGGAAGAATTGTACAAAAGTTCCCAACAATTGCAGAAAAGTAGGGAAGAGTTGTACAAAAGTTCCCAACAATTGGAGAAAAGTAGGGAAGAATTGCACAAAAGTTTCCAACAATTGGAGAAAAGTTGGGAAGAATTGTGCAAAAGTTTCCAACAATTGCAGAAAAGTTAGGAAGAATTGCACAAAAGTTCCCAACAATTGCAGAAAATTGGGAAGAATTGTCCAAAAGTTTCCAACAATTGCAGAAAAGTTGGGAAGAATTGTACAAAAATTTCCAAGAATTGCTGAAAAGCAGGGGAAAATAGAACAAAAGTTCCCCGAAACTGGAGCAGAGTGGAAAAATTTGCTCTGTGTTAAATTTGGCTCAATTATGTTTCAAGGTAGCGGAAGGACATAAATCACTCAGCGAACAATCAAGGCATTTCGGTTTTCGGGCATCGCATACCTTTCGTCCGTGCCAAATCAAAACATTTCCGATGAAAAACCAATCGTTCTTTGCAATCACTTGCATCAAATCCTGCTCAATCTTTTTCGGGTCGGATTCGTGCGTGAAGCCGAGTCGCTGAGAAAGCCGACCGACATGCGTATCAACCACAACGCCTTCCACGATTCCAAACGCGCCGCCAAGCACAACGTTTGCCGTCTTGCGACCAACACCGGCAAGTTTGGTCAGTTCTTCCATTGTGTTTGGTACTTTTCCTTTGTGGTTCTCAACGAGCGCCTTGCAACAGGCTATAATGTTTTTCGCCTTCGCCCGAAAGAATCCTGTGGAGTGAATGTCTTTCTCAAGTTCATGCTGGTCAGCGTTGGCATAATCTTTTACAGTACGATATTTCTTAAACAATTTCTCCGTCACCATGTTCACACGAACATCAGTACATTGAGCAGAAAGAATTGTCGAGATAAGCAACTCCAACGGGTTGGAATATTCGAGAGCGATGGTTGCCTCAGGATATTCTTTTCTCAAACGATTGAGAATCGTTTTCGCACGGTGTTTCGTCTGTTCGAGCGGTTCCTTTGTTTTTTGTTTCTTATCTTTCAATCAATTTCCTCACGAGACTTTAATATCACCGAACGTAATGCTTACCATAATTTTCAATCGGGATGTGCTGTTAGCGTACGATGGCGAAACGGCATCAATCGAAGGGGAGAACCCGCTCTTCTTCTGACCGAAAACATACAGGTCGCCTGCTGTAGAACTTGCTGAAACCGTTACTGCGCTATCCTTCGGCGTGATAATCGTGCAATCGCCAAACACTCCATGGATGCGGAGAAAGTGTTCACCTTCAGCAAATGTTGTTTTTGAAAGGTCAAGTTCAATATCGCCAAACGTTCCGTTGATGGAACCGCCTTTGAAAACCTGTGAAGTGATGCTGAGAAAAATATCTCCAAACACATTCGACTCGTGAATCAATTCTCCTCCAAGTGTTTGGTGAATATCGGTTCGGGGTAAATCGCAGGTCTCCGGTTTCGGTTTCCTTCGATTCCGAAGTACTGTAAATCCCCAAACGATAAGAATCAGGGGCCAGAATGTGCTGATGACTTCACCGAAATCTGCAACACCAAGATTATCAAGTAAAAAAAGTCCGCCAATAAGAATGAGAATAACTCCGCCAAATGAATAACGCATGTGTAATTCCTGTTTTTATTTCAAATTAATATTATACGTTGCCGTAAACGACAACGCTCAGGGTTTCAAACATTCTAAAGAATGTTTTTGGAAAAAGTCGGATTCATCCGACTTGAATAGTTAGCGTCACCGTTTACGGTGATGCTAAATTACAATTTCAAATATTTAATAACTTCCTGTAACGAGCGCGTGTTCAGAATATCCGATTGTTCCAACCAACCTTTTCGTGCGATACCGACGCCGTACAACACATCCGGCAAACCGTCGGTGTTATGAGCATCCGGGTTGAGACAAATCATCACGCCTTTTTCTTTTGCGTAATGACACCATCGCCAATCCAAATCAAGCCGGTACGGATGCGAGTTGATTTCAATAATCTTCCCGTAATCCGCCGCGGCATCAATCACATCTTTCATGTTGACAGGATAACCGTCTCGTTCTAATAACAATCGTCCGGTCGGATGTCCGAGCATTGTAACATATTTATTCTTCAATGCTTTGATGATTCGATTTGTTGCTTCCGCTTCAGTCATTTTGAACTTACTATGAACGGAAGCCACAACATAATCAAATCCCGAAAGAACTTTGTCGCTCCAATCGAGCGAACCATCGGGAAGAATATCGCACTCGGTTCCCTTGAACAGCCGGAAATTCTTAAACGTGCTATTAAGTTGTTCGATTTCTTTGGACTGTTGTTTCACTTTCGCCTCACTTAATCCGCCTGCATAGGTGGCAATCTTGCTGTGGTCTGCAATGCCGAGATATTCCCAGCCGAGTTTCATCGTTGCTTCTGCCATTTCGAGAAGTGTGTTTGCGCCATCGCTGTAGGTTGTGTGGCAATGAAACGTTCCGCGAATATCTTTCTCCTCGACAAGTTTCGGTAGTTTGTTCTTTTCCGATGCTTCAAACTCTCCCATGTTTTCGCGAAGTTCGGGAGGAATGTATTCAAGTTCAATTGCTTTGTAAATATCCTCTTCCGTTTTGCATTTGATGATGCGTTTGGCTTTGCCTCGTTTTTCCTCTGCGCCGAGTTCGGAGAACCCGTACTCGTTCAGACTCCAGCCAAATTGTTTCGCCCGTGAACGCATTTCGATGTTATGTTCTTTACTTCCGGTGAAATAATTGAGTGCGAACGGGAATTCGTCATCGTTCACAACCCGCAAGTCACAGTTAATTGCTGACTTGAGGAGTACACTCGATTTTGTTTCTCCTTTCCCGATGATACGTTCAACATCGGGATGAGAAGTAAACGCATCCATAATGTTGTCGGTGTCCGATTTCTTCGCGCTCACAAGAATATCAATATCGCCGATAACTTCTTTCCGCCGTCGAAGACTTCCCGCAACTTCACATCGAATAATTCCTTTTTGTTGTTTGATGACTTCAACAATCTTATCCGCCGCTTTCTTCGCAGATGAATAATGGTGTTTGTCAACGTGCTTCTTCAGAAGTTCAATTCCGTTCAGGATGTTTTCTTCCGTCTTTTCTCCAAATCCTTCTAACTTTGCAAGCCGATGTTGTTCGCACGCCGCTTTCAATTCTTCAACTGATTTGATTTCAAGTTTCTCATACAAGATTTTAATACGCTTCGGTCCCAATCCTTGAATGCGTAACATCCCAAGCAAGCCCGGCGGGAGAGAGGCTTTCAATTCCTCATAATATTTCATCGTTCCTGTTTGAACAATCTCAGTGATGTTTTCTGAAAGCGATTGACCGATGCCTTTAATGGTTTTGAGTTGACCTGATTGAACGAGTTCGTTCAAATCTTGTGTCAGTGCGCCGATTGTTCGTGCGGCATTGTGGAATGCTCTGCATTTGAAAGGATTCTCTCCTTTCAATTCAAGCAATGTTCCGATTTCATCGAGGATGTCTGATACTTGTTTTTTGTCCATAGCGCATCAAAGGTAAGCAATGCTTGGAGAAAATCAAACCACTCGGATTTGACTATCGAAAAAAAATATTTTACCTTCCAATCAGAAAATTTATCAATAATTCAAAGGTTCTTTTTATGTATGTTGTTATAGTTCTTCTTTCAATTCTTGAAATTCTTTTTTCAGTTACTGCAATTGCCCAACGCAAACCGTCATCAGATATACCTCTTGATGAACAAGCATATAGTCGTTGGCTTATAACAGGAAAAGGAAACATGCCCCGGATAAGTTCAGAAAAATTACACTCCGTCACCGAGTTTGAGAAGGAGCCGGAAATTATCGGTGACATTCAGACAGAGGTCGAGTATTATAAGCGCGTCAATGGCGAGGCATTAGGATGGACTCCTGAACAAAAATTAAAAACACATCAAGCCGCTCAATCCTTCAGTGAAGAGAGAAACTTCAAAAACAAGTCAGTCAATTCTCCTCCGTCAGAGTGGACGCTTCGTGGTCCCGTCGGTATGAGACATCAATGCAACACTTCGCTTTATTGGTCAGGACGTGTGAGTTGTCTTGATTTCAATTCGACGAATGGATTGTATGTTGGCGCGGCAAGCGGTGGATTGTGGGCGCCTGTCATATTATTCTTTGTACCGATTGCGGATAAATTACCAACGCTTCGAAGCGGTAGTGTCGCGCTTCATCCGACAGAAGTCGGGACAATTTATTATGGAACGGGTGAATACTCAACTCAAGGCGGAGGCGGTGGAACCGGAACATATAAAACAACAGATAACGGTGCGAACTGGACAAGAATGAATCTTTTGCCCACACCTACACATACGTCAAAGGTGTTAATTGCACCATGGAACAATAATACAGTTTATGTAGCAGGAAATACAGGACTTTACGTTTCATACGACAATGGCGACAATTGGTCTCGTAGGCATTTTAGTAATGTTTCGAGTTTAGAATGTTCAGCAGATAGTTCCGTTATGTTGCTTGGTTCAGTTGCAAATGGCGTGTACAGATCAACCGATCAAGGTTGGACGTGGGATCAACTCACTACGGATTTACCAACTAATGACTGGAGACGTATAGGTTTTACGACGTTGGATATTGCAACCCGTGCATCACAATCTGCTCCTATCAGGGCATACGTACAGATAGCACGTGTAATGATTAACGGAGACACAACCTATACAGGGAATGTTGAAGGTGTATATCGTTGCGATGATTTGTTAGCCAATCCTCCAAGGTGGACAAATATCACTCCGATGGGAACACAACGCGTATATCACTGGAGTCAGGGATGGATTCATAATGCGATAGAAGTCCATCCGACGAATCAGGATTTGGTATGGCTTGGTGGTGGAACATTACTGAAAAGTACGAACGCAGGAGGTAACTGGATTGATGTTGCCCCTCCTCATGCCGATATTAAAGTAATTAAATATCGTACCGGTGATAATTTATTGTATCTCGGCGGCGATGGAGGACTCTTCACTTCGACAAATGATGGAACAACGTGGAGTTCTATTCTCAATCAATTATTACCGACCACGATGTTTTACAATATTGATGTTTGTAAAACTGATGACCGTGTTGTCTTCGGTTCATCACAGGATAATGCCACAGAAGGAACATCAATCGCAAGTCCTTCGACTTGGAGAGTAAGTAATATTGCTGATGGAATTGACGCAACGGTTGACTGGTCTGACCCGCTCACTGTTTTTGCGACGACTCAGTTCGGTGATGTGTTCAGAACGACGAATGGCGGGGTTCATTGTCCTCCCGAACCGAATTGGCCCTGGTTAAACAATGGGCTGCAGAAAACCTCGTGGTCGGCGTATGTTTATCAAGATCCTTCTGATGCAAATTGGGTTTATTATAATGGAAATAATGTTGTTTATTATTCAACAAATAAAGGGACGAATTGGAATTCAATAGGAATATCATTTCCAAAAACTGTATTCAATATTGCAGTCAGTTCAGACGGACAATTTTTATACACCATTGTTGATACAACTTCAATGCGGTTATTTACTTTTCAAAAAATAACGTTACCGCTTGGAGGATATTTGTGGTTTCCCTTTGCAGGTGCAAACGGTACACCATCAGTCAGACCGATAAAAGTAATCACATCCTTAACAAATCCGAGTGTGGCGTACTCACTTTTTAACGGACCATCAGCCACACAGCGTGTATTCAAAACAACAGACAACGGTGTGAACTGGCAAAATATTACCGGGAATTTTACACAAAATATTCCGCTACACGATTTAGTAGAAAGCCCTGTAAATTCTAATGTGCTCTGGCTTGGAACAGACCAAGGCGTGTACAAATCAACCAACGGTGGAACGACTTGGTGGTGGTGGAATAAAGGAATGCCGGATGCAGTAGTTGTGAATGACATGGAATATGCATTCTCAGCAGGAGGGGATTACCTGCTTGCCGGAACGTTTGGTAGAAGCGTTTTTGAACGGAATGTAAACGCCCCGGTATTTTCATTATCTGAATTATTAACACAACCCAATGCCATCAGCAATTATTTGAATACTGTTCTCGTTGCTGGAGATTCCGGAAGGTTTGCACGTTCTACGGATGGTGGAAATAACTGGAGTCTCGTTCAATCGCCTTCGAATGAACGATTGCTGGATGTATTTATGATTGATTCTCTTTTTGGCTGGGTTGTTGGAAGAAATGGAAATCTTATGAGGACATCCGATGGAGGAAACAATTGGGAAGTTTTTAATTCTCCAACTTCTTCGGATTTAAAAGGAGTATTTTTTACTGATGATAAAAATGGTTTTCTGCTTGGCGCGGATGGGGCAATTTATAAAACTACAAATAGTGGAACCGACTGGGAAACTGCATTGCAATCATTTAATGGTTCACTGAATAAAGTATTGTTCACTCATCCAAATGTTGGTTGGGCGGTGGGTACAGATGTGAGCGGGCAAAATCCGGTGGGTGTGCTTTACTCAACTTTTAACGGCGGTTCTACATGGTATTCGATGTACGTTCCCGGTTTAAATACTATCGGAGCGTTACACAGTATTCACGCGGTAAATCCATACTTGATGTACGCAATCGGAGAAGGTGGAAAAATGTTTAAGACTACCGATTTCGGTCAATCGTGGAACAGTTACGAAACCGGATTTGATGAGACGATGTACAGCATTTTCTTCCGGGATGAAAACAACGGTTGGGCTTGCGGTCAATTCGGAACAATTATCAAAACTACCGACGGCGGAACAACCTGGTCTCTTGAAGAATCAGAAACGTCAGGTGATTTACTTGCGTTACGGCTTGTTGGTGATAATCTCATTGTCGGTGGCGCGACAGGAGTGTATTCAAAAACAATTGAAGAACCTATTACACAAACGTACAGTGTCAACGAGCGATGGAATTTACTTTCTATTCCACTCGGCTTGGCAAATTACTCGAAGAAATCTGTCTTCCCGACAGCCGTCTCTGATGCATTTTCATTTAATGGGCAGTATGTTGCCAATTCGGAACTGCAGAACGGAGTTGGATATTGGATGAAGTTTCAGAATACAGCAAGCATTGATTTGACAGGATATCCACTAACAAAATCAGTGATTGAGGTTCAGGAAGGATGGAATTTGATTGGTTCTCTTTCGAGTTCTGTTCCTGTGTATTCAATTATTCAGGAACCAGCCGGAGTGGTTGAATCGAATTATTACGGCTACGAAGGAGGATACGCAATTGCAGATGCCATTGAACCGGCAAAAGGATATTGGGTGAAGGCAAATCAAGCAGGGCGATTGATTCTTGACTCAGAGCCGCTCATATTTACCGATTCATTGACCGAGGTTTATCCCGATAGCGCGAACCTTTCATTGTTTGATGTGCTTACGTTTTCAGATGGTAAGAAAAACAAACAACAACTTTTTGTTTCAACAAAAAGAGAAGAGCAAAGGACAATGTTGAAATTTATCGCTCCGCCGCTTCCGCCCGAAGGAGCGTTCGATGTACGATTCAAAACCGGAAGATTATTAGAGTGTGCGGATTTGAACACTACTCGTTCAATTCCGATTACGGTTTCTTCTGCTTCATACCCGTTGACTGTTAGTTGGGACATTCAACACGCGAATGAATATCCAATTCTTTCTGTGAATGGAAAGCAAACACGTTTAGACCATACTGGCACATTGACAATTACTGAGGAATCAACTATTTCACTTTCATTAGCAAAAGGATTTGACGCATCACTCCCGAAAGAATTTTCACTGGAACAGAATTATCCGAATCCGTTTAATCCTATCACCGCGATTCATTATCAATTACCGGTTGATACCCGTGTTTCACTCAAGGTGTTTAACATGCTCGGACAGGAAGTTGCAACGCTTGTTGAAGGTGAGCAGGAAGCAGGATATCAAACGGCGCAATGGAATGCAAGCGGAACGGCAAGCGGTGTCTATATTTATCGTTTAACAACATCAAACGGATTTACCGCTCAACGGAAGATGGCGTTGATTCGATAACGAGAATAGAAAAAGTGTTGAAACGGGGCTGTCTCAAAAAGTGGAACGATGGTAGGACAGACATTTGCCTATGGCATCGCTTCGTGACTTGTCTGTCGAAGACCTACCAACTTTTGAGACAGCCTCGTTTTGCTTATTAAGCAAATTGTAAGAGAGTGTTTCTAAACTGCGACTACCTGTTTTTCTAAAAACAGATGAAGCATATCTAACACAGATTGCTGGTCAGTAAACTGCATTAGTTCTGCGCGTAACTTAGAGACTCCGTAATAGCCGTGCAAATATCCGCTGTAATATTTCCTGAATTCAATCACGCCGCCTCGTTCACCTTTTAATTGTACGGAATGATTCAAATGTTCGATAAGCAAATTGATTCGTTCTTCTAAGGTAGGAGGAGCGAGCAATTCGTTTGAATTCAAGTAATGTTTGATTTCGGAAAAAAGCCATGGATTTGAAATAGCGCCGCTTGCAATCATAATTCCATCGCAACCGGTTTCTTCAAAAACGGATTTTGCTTTTTGCGGCGTATCAATTCCGCCGTTTACGATGATGGGGATTGAAACTGCCTGCTTCACTTCGGGTATGTGAGAGTAATCTACTTCGCCGCGATTTCCTTGCGAGCGAGTTCGGCAATGAATCGTCAATGCTTTCGCACCACAATCTTCCACCATCTTTGCGACATCAACAATCCGGATTGATTTTTCATCCCACCCAAGTCGTGTTTTCACTGTGACCGGAAGTTGAACCGATTTCACAACTGCTGAAATAACGCTTTCCATTTTCCATAAATCTTTCAGTAAACTTGCACCGGCTCCCTGACCCACGACATTCTTCACCCAACAGCCACAGTTAATATCAATCAAATCCGGTTGAAGTTCTTCCGCCATTTTTGCGGCTGTTTCCATTGAGCATTCCGAGCCGCCATACAACTGAATTCCGAACGGGCGTTCTTCTTCAAGAAAAGCCATTTTTCGTTTCGTTTTCTCAGAATTCCGAATCAATCCTTCCGAGTTGACAAACTCTGTGTAAACGATGTCCGCTCCGAGTCGCTTACAAATCAAACGAAAAGAAATATCCGTCACGTCTTCCATTGGAGCGAGAAGGACGGCATTGGGAATGGTAATGTTTCCGATTTTCATGTGAGCAAAATAGTGAAATCAGTAAGCATAAAAAAAGTCCCGCTTGCTTGAACAAACGGGACTCGAACTTGAGTATTATATTTACAATTTGAATCGGAGTATTGGATTTTTGGAGCGTTGGAGTAAAACATTCAACACTCCTTTTATCCAGTACTTTATTACTCCATCAGAGTTATTTCATCAAAAGAATTTTCCGTGTTGCAGAAAATTCTTCCGACTTCATTCTGACAATATATGTTCCGGTTGGCATCGAGAATCCTTGATTATCAAGTCCGTTCCAATCTACTGTGTAGTATCCTGCCGGTTTTGAGCCGTTCATGAGTGTGGCGACTTTTCTTCCAAGCACATCAAACACCGCAACTTCAACATCAGCAATCTTCGGTACTTCGACTGTGAATCGCGTTGATGGATTGAACGGATTAGGATAGTTCTGGCTGAGTGCAAATTCACGCGGTTGCGTCGAGCCATTCGTAACTTTGACAATCAATTTATTGATTCCGGGATTCTTGATTTGCAATTTCCCGGAACCGGCTAAAATATTTTCACCGATGATTTTTCCTTGCTGAGCATCAGTTAATATGAGCGTGACATTTTCCTGTGATGTTGTGTTCCAACGAACGGTAATCGGATATGCATCCGTTTGAATCGTTATTGGATACTCAAGATGTTGGTCTGTACTAACCTGCTCAGGATACGTCTCAACAAAATTTTGTGAACCGAATCGAACATCAAACAAGCCGGCGGGAGGAAGCGGAGGCAATTCAAACTTTGAACGAGCAACATTCAACTGCTTTTCATTTCCAAGGTAGAGTGTTTGATTGTTCCCCTGTGCATCGGTAATGAATAGTTTGTTCATAGCAAGATGCGGGGAACCATGAGTCTCTTTTTTCTCAAATGCCCCTGATTGCAGTTTGATGTAATCTGCTGAACTTGTTTTCAACCAATATGCTTTTCCCGGTTCAATCGAGGTTGCAATTGTATAACCATTATCATAGGAGTATAAATTTGAAGTGATAATGTTTGCAGTGTCAACAATGCTTCCGACAGGAATGCTCTGGGAAATTGAACCAATCATATTCCAATCTTGTGCTAATAATATTGATAATTCAGAAATTGTTGAACCTGAAATGCCTATTGATTGTCCTTCATTAAATTTCATCCAATACCCTTTTCCAAGTTCTAATGTTGGTGAAGGGATATACCCGGCTTCATATCGGAAAGCATCTGATGCTGCCGTAGGGAAGAGAGTAGCTGTAGATAAGTTCGAAGGAAGAACCGGCACTGAAATCATATTCCATTTATCTTTTACGGTGACTCCGTTGAGATAGTATCTCAGACACAGTCCGTTCGATGGGGTGAATTCCGTGGGAGCGCCATTTTTATTTGCAAACAACCATAGTCCGTTTGCTGAATCTGCTTGCATTCCTACCAAAGCGGTGGTATCCAAACCGTTTAATCCTGCATTGAGATATTGGAACTCTATTGTGTTTTGACATTTGTTAATCACAACACGGATTGTCATTTCATCTGGAAATACACCATCGGTTGTAAACATTCCTAATGAGTCCCATTCAACAATGAACGTACAAGAATCGTTTCGGTAATAAATATTTCCATATTGTGCTGTTGAATCTCCGATAATCATATCGTTCCAGAATGGCGCGATGAAATTCTTTGGCATCCAGGCATCATTCTGTAATGTGTCAGAACGGTTTTCATAATTCGGTTGCGGGAACGTCCAGTTTGCTGTGTAGAAACGATTTGCGTTCACATCTAATGTTTCGGTAGCAGTTTCGGATAAAGCCATTGCACCGTTAACTCCGACCCAGGCATAGCGAACATTCGATCCTCCGAATGTGAAATCCCAACCCAAGTCGAACGGTCCTGCTGTTCCATCATCACGCGGATTTGCAGTTGCGGCAGTATCCGGTTTTAAAAAGAATGCAGAAGTATCAATGGGAAGGAAATTTTCATCACGGTTGATGATGGAGCAATCGTTGACAGACTGAAGTACGGCAAGATTCGTTGATGGGTCAATGATGCGATAACTCGAAGAAGACGTAAAGGTTTCCATTCCTCGAATATCAACTGAGCGGAAATTGTATTCAATTGTAGAGCCGGCAGGGTATCCCGGTATCTGACCGATGAATGTTGTTCCGCCTAACCCTGACAACTCAATCGGCGGTTGAGGAACTCCATCCACTGAATATTCAAGTTGAGCGATAGCAATTTCTGCGCTATCAGGATATTCCGGGTCGCAGTCTTCAATCTCTACGGAGAACTCTCTCGGTGATGTAGAAATTGTATTCTTTAGCGGTGTTGCACCAAGAATTTTTGGTGGGAGATTTGTCGTTACAGACATTGTGTACCAGATGAGATTATGGAAATCGCCTCGCGCAACCCAGCCTTTACATGCGAACCCTTCTTGAAAGGTAACAACATGCTCATAAAATTTCCAGTTATGTGTTAGAGTGTCCGGGATTCCATCTGCAAGCCCACCGTCATTTGTAGCAAATCCTGTATTCTGTCCATTTGTACCATTGCATATAGGGTCATTTGAATGGTCGCCATTTATTCGAAATGTAATCAGTATATGGTCCCCGATATTTTTTTGAACAGTAATTGGCAAATCATTCAGTGAAGCAAAATTTACCTGGCTCGCGCGAGTTTTAACAGGAAAGCCTCCTAACCCCCATATTTCGCTCCCAAAAGGAGCGTATGAAGGATTCGGAGAATTTACTGTAGAAATCCATGTTGCAGGTTGGTCAGCATCCTCCGGAAATGCTGCAACACCGTTATCTAAATCCGAATTAATAGCATTGAAGTAACCCCAACACGTACTGGGACCTGGTGCAGGGTAACCATCATATCCCGGTCCATGACCTTCATACACATTTGATTCATGGATTCGAAGATAGAGAGTAGAATCCGGTGAACACACAATATTTGAGGAATACCAGAACACCGTATCTATCGTTCCGCTTGCCGGAACGGTGAACCATGCGCCGATAACATCTTTGTGGAAACCGATGTGTCCGCTTATAACAGGATATTGAGCAGGATTGAAACCAAACGTACCTTGGTTGGAACAGGCAAAATTTTCGTAATCAACCTGTGCTTTCTGCGCCGCGAATGCCGCGCTTTCTCCTTTTTGAAGAGGAATAACATCTCCGTAAGGAGTAACAAGTACTCGCTTCTGAGAGAAACCTGATTGTGAGAGGAACAAGAAAAGAATAATGAGTAAAAATAGTAGCCGACTTTTCATACCGACTCCATAATTAATGAATAATGTTGGTGGATTAGGGATTAAAAACTAAGCAATGATAATACATTTCTATGAGATTATCAACAGAAAAGAGGAGTATTTGAAAAGATTTTTTTTCCTCCACATAAAATTCAACTGCAGACAGTGAAAGATGAAGTCGTGAGTCTATGAGGAGAGGGGGAAGGTGTCGAAATACAGAGTACCGTCTTTTGAGAATCGAAAGTTCTTGTGAACGGGAGGGACGTATCTCAGAACATTGGCAGAATGTCTCAGGTATGGAATATTTCGTTTATTAAAACCATTGTTGTATGGTTGTCCAAAAAGTCCGTTAGGCATGTAGGCGCAGACTTTATGTCTGCGTTATTTATTTAAAAAAACGCAACCTTGTCCGAAAGGGATGCCCTAATAAAGGTCGCGCCTACGACTTTTTGAACAACCACAATTCGGTAAGACGCCTCTAATATTTTTTCTCGACAAGTTTTACCTGCTTGAAAATCCAATTATCTCTATCAATTTCGACCCAGCGGGGTTTTTCCGGAACAGTAAACGTGAACATTTCCGTCGGAAGTGAATTTTCCACTTTGAAATTGTATATGTTATTGTTTGTCGAGATGCTAATCGTCATTGGCATCTGGTATAATTGAGTACGGGCTGTTGTTTGCTTCAGTAAAACATTTACCGCGTAATTCGGAAAGTCAAGTGAATCTGTCCACGAGAGTTCATATTCAGGACGGTCAATAGTTTCTGTGTGCGCATACACCCACTCATCGAAAAACCATTTCAAACTTTTACCATAGACTTGTTCACACTCGGTGATGAAATCTCCTGTGTTGACGTTTCCGTAATGGAACTTCTGTAAGTTAAGATAGTTTCGCATGATGGTAAAGAAGTTAGAATCGCCGACAACGCCGCGTAACATGTGTAGGACGAGTGCGCCTTTTCTGTACACTCGAGGAGAGAAGGAATCCAGAAATGCCGTATCGCTCGCACCGATAACGGAGCCCGCAAATTGACCTTGGTTCACACTCATCAAATCATAAATAAATTTATTGTAGGCTAACTTTCCTTTTGAATGTTCCAACCACAAGCCTTCTGCATACGTTGCAAATCCTTCGTTTAACCATGTATGTTGCCAGTTTTCGGGCGTCAATAAGTTTCCCCACCAATGATGTGAAATTTCATGGACGAGCGTTAATTCATATTGCTGGTCGCCAGTGATGATATTGTCGGACATACTGACTATTGTTTGATGTTCCATTGTAATCTGACCGGGAACTTCGACAAAGCCCAACTTTTCATTGATAAAAGGATACTCGCAGAATGTCGTTGCAAAGAACTTGACAATCTCCAGTGTGTTCTCAAAATCTTTTTGCGCACGGAAATAGTGTTCGGGGTAAACGTAATAACTGATTTTCATCTTTTGTCCGTTCAGTCCGGTATACGTTTCCGAGTATTGACGATAAATTGATGCCGCGACGGAAACAAGATACGTGGAGATAGGGTACTCTGTTTCCCATTGAAACGTATTTGTCTTTTCTCCTAACTCAATGTTTTTCAAAATCCCGTTCGATACTGCTGTGAGAGTATTTGGTACGGTAATGTTGATGTTCATCGTTGCTTTATCATCCGGAACATCTTTGCAGGGCCACCACGTTCGTGCAAAATGCGGCTGACTGCTTGTTGCAATTCGTTCTACGCCGCGGTCTGTATTGAAGAATACGCCGCCACCTTCATACTCACCATGAAAATCGGAAACGCCATTATAAAAAATATACAACTCGAACGAATGACTTGCCGTCGGCTTCGTCGTTGGAACGACATACAGGTGGTCGTTCTCGTGGAGGAAATGAATTCTCCTGCCATTGAAAAAAATTGAATCAATAGTTAATGTTTTGTTTGATGCGGAAAGCACAATCGTATCGAGTTTGCTCAATGCTTCTGCACTCATCATAACATTGCCTCCGAATGATTTTGCCTGAACATTAAACCCGATAGTGAGTTCATAGAACTGAACATCGTATCCAAAGATACGGGGGTCATTCCTTTTTGCATGCAAACAGGTGAACGACAGGATAAACGCTCCCGCGATTATAGAGAAGTATCTGAACGCGCCTCTCAACATGAGATACTGACAAATCCTTTCTTTGATGTATCAGGAATGAGTAAGTTGTGTTGTTGATAAGAAAACAATACCCCGAAACCTCCATGAAGTTTCTCCCTGCAATACAGTTCTGAAGGAACAATGTTCCCCCGAAAAAGGGAAGACCATGTTCCCGGAAACAGTTGTACGATGCTGTTCACGATAAATCCCTATGTACCTTTAATAACGATAAAAAAATACTTGCTTTGAACTTGACTTCACGCCTGTCAAACAGAAATGAGCACAGTGCCTGTTAATAAAAAGCGGTAATAAATTACTTAAAATACAACAGAAAAACAATCATGGCAGGATGTAAAAATTAAATTCTATGCTGAATTAGCGCAGAAAGAGTGTATTAATCTTTGGTTGAAATATCGTGTGAAAAAAAATTATCTAAGATATACCATTTTCTTCGTCTGAATGAAGAGAGGAACTGATTTATCTTTCGGTTCGACTGCGAGTTGATAGAGATAAATCCCGCTCGGGAGATTGGTTGCGTTGAATTCATATTCATAATCGCCTGCTTCTAATGCTTCTCTGTCTAACACAGTTGAGACTTGCTGTCCTAACAAGTTGAAAATTTTTAATGTCACCAATCCGAAACCGGCAATCCGAAATTCGAAATTTGTCGTCGGGTTGAACGGGTTCGGATAATTCTGTTCGAGTTGAAACGCAGCAGGATGTATCTCGTCATCGCTCCAGACTGAGAGTGGCGGTAAGATTGGCGATGATGCAAAGAGCATGAGATGTTGAATTGTATTGTCGGAGATAACGAGACTATCGAGTGATTTCAAATCGTAATCGACATTGTACATGTCCCGGAAAAATACCTGACCGGAATAGGCGGAATCAATTTGATTCTTATCCCACCGAAAAGTCACAGGATAACTTCCGCCTGTTAAATAGCCGGTTTGAAAAATTATTTTGTATGTATCCTGTTGTGCAGAAGAAAAGTAGGGACGCATATCAACCCATGAACCGTTACCGAATTGTAAGCGCGTGCCGCGTGGACTCACGAAGCGAACATCAAATGCATCGGGAATAGGAGGTGGTATTTCATCTTCTCCCTCGGAAAAATCTGCTCGTGTCGCGTTGATGTCTGCATTCCATAGCCCGAATGTTGCATTCGGTCGAACACCAAACTGAATTGTTTGAATACGGTTGTAACTGGTATCGTGAAACGTAAACGCCAATTTTACGCGTTGAGGAATCGGATGAACACCGAAATGTAACGTTGAGATGTGTCGGTCAAAACTGTTGAATTGAATGGTATAGGCATCAACTAAGCGAGGCGTAATTTTCTCCCAGCGCGATTGAGGAATAAGAAACAAACTACAACTCTCTATTTCAAGATAATCGAACAGGTAAGTTCCTAAGGTATCAGTAGTAACAAAAGATTCTGAAGAATTTCTTTTCAATCGCACAGTCCAATTATTCAAACCAGGTTCTGCGGAATCCTGGTTGCCATTCTCGTTTGCGTCGTGGTAAACAATCCCCGATGCTTTGTTCCATATTGACATGTATTGCCCAAAGTTAATGTCAATTATAGAATCGTTCAAGGGGAGAAATACAGAATAGGTATCGGACGGCGCGGTACTTTTCCAAGGGGAAGTTGGTTTATAGATAATCTTGTAGATACCAGAATCTAAGCCAATAAAAGAAAATACTCCAAGTGAGTCAGTATAAATTGTACCTTGTGTTTTTCCATTAAGTTTGATAAGTCGTTTAAATACCCCAGGTTCTCCTGAGTTGTAACTACTGTTTTTGTTTAAGTCTTTATAAACTCTTCCTTTAATATCCCCCCCTGCTGTTGAAAATTTCCAAGGTCCGAACCATTCCAACACAGAGTCATCATCAGAGATGAATGACATGCGCCAAAAATATGACGAACGTTTGTCAAGTTTTGAGACAGCTAATGATTTATTGTAAGGGCTTCCATTAAAGTCTATGCTTGTGTCCAATATTGTCGAGTAGAGAAAAGTTGAATCTATTGATATCTGAAATCTTGAACCAATACTATGAACGTTCGGATGACGAGAGTATTTCCAATCGAACTGTACAGAATATGGAATAATTGGGTCTTGAAGGAGAGTAATTGATTGCGCGTTTTCTGGTGGATAAAAAGGAACGATAGTACTTTTTAAACAGATATTGAAAGGATCAACACTAATTATACCTCCAGCAAAACCGTTCGAGCTAAGGACACCAACACCCAAAACCTTTTCACTAGTGATATAACATACGTCATAAAGATGAAATTGCTGAAGTTCAAAATCTGTCCAAGAAATTCCACCATTAGATGTGATTTGTATTGATGAAAAATAATCTGTAGCAATACCATGGAACTGATCAAAGAAAGAAATACTAATAATGTATGACTGATTGAACGAAGAAATCCAATTCCAAGTTATGCCCCCATCGGTTGTTTTTAAGATAACACCTGGTCCTCCTGCCCACCCATTATAACGGTCAATGAATGATAGGCTTGTTATATATCCGCCTGATGAGGGTATATCCTGCCAAGAACTGCCTTTGTCTGTTGATAAAATAATTCCTTGATCACTTGCGGCAACAACAGTGGAAGAATCAAGACAAACTACATCAAAGATATTTTTGGGTACCGAGGATACTTGTTCCCAGTGTTCGCCTGCATCAGTTGTTTTTATAAAAGTTCCAGCACCGGCAGTAATTCCGTTCTGTGAATCAACGAAAGAAAGACTATTAAATCCATAGTTGATGTATATTATATCTTGTTTTTTTGTCCATGTAATACCTCCATCCGTGGTCTTTGCAATAATACCACTATGTCCTGTCGCAATTGCGGTGTTTGTATCAAGCATTTTGACAGCAAAGAAAGCATGGTTATTTATATCACGGAAACTTCCTTTGTTCCATGATAAACCTCCGTTCTTTGTGTAGAGTATTGTCGTTAAACCAGCACCTCCAACTATTATCCCATGTAGTGAATCAGCAAAAGAAACACTAAACAATCGTTCACTGTTTGGCGCTTCAACATATGTGAAGCATTGTCCCATGACCACAGAATAATTAAAGAAGAACACAATAATAGTAGATAAACATTGCCTTGAATAAAATGCTTGAAATCTTAATTTCATCCTACTCCGTTCCACCAACAATTAATAGATATTTATTGCTTAATTTTGTCTATCATACGAAACTTAATAAGGAAAACAAAATCAAAAGTGATGTGTTATTTTAATAAAAAAAAGGCGCATCCAAGTGAATGCGCCTTAAATTGTTCATTATGAGATTAAATTATTTCAACAACACCATCCGCTTCACATTAGAATATGTCTGAACAACACCGTCATCATCAACACTTTCAACATTGATGCGATAGAAGTAAATCCCGCTCGGGAGATTTGTTGCATTGAATTCATATTCATAGTCACCTGCTTCTAATGCTTCTCTTTCTAACACAGTTGAGACTTGCTGTCCTAACAAATTGTAAATTTGTAATGTCACTAATCCGAAATCAGCAATCCGGAATTCGAAATTTGTCGTCGGGTTAAATGGATTCGGATAGTTCTGATACACTGTGAACTCTTCCGGCACTTCTTCATACGATGACATCTCAATCCATTCTTGCCGCGCTGTTGTTGATGTATCGTAGCGCAGATACGGAACATCAGTTAACGAACGGACTGGAGCGAACCGGACGCCGCCGCCGAACCGGAGTGTATCAATCGGTCCGGAGAATGAGGCGTTAATCAATCCAAGCATGTCGTCCAAATCTCCGGCTGTCAGTGCGCCAAGAGAGGGAAGCATGTCGCACGTATCTTGCGTCATGAAACTATCAATCTTCGCGGCGATTTGATAGAGCGTGAGATTGTTGAACGGATTTGCCGCACCTGTTCCGTCATCATACATCAAACTGCCAAATCCGGATGGTGTTACGCCTGCCTGACTTGAGAGGATGTTCACCTTCAACGCTACGGCTTTTGCAAACAATCTGTTTTGTCCTTCAGTCGGAGTAAGATATTTTTTCTCTTTCTTCATCAAACGACCGTTAGTAAATCTGTTGAGGCAACTTGGTGCGCCGATGTGCTGTCGTTCAGTCTTCGCCCGGATTTCAATTAACGATTTAATGACATCCTTAAACGTAGAATGTACAACCGAATGTGCGCCGCCTAATCCAACTCGTAATCCCTTACCAACAACCTGAATAGCATTCATAGCGTTTGGCATAGGCAAGCGTAACGTGTTGGTGATTGGCGCGACTTTCTTTTTCGTGCTTAACTTTCCATTCGAGAAGTGCCACCACCATTTGTTCATCCCCTGAAGTTTTGGCTTCCTGGTTTTACCGCACACAGTTACACTGTCGCCCGTTTGAAGTGGTTCAGTAAATGTTAAAATGAGAGAATTAGGTTTTCCGTTGATGTAATCATTTGTCGCGGTTTTTGAAGAAACAATTGTTGCCAAAACAATTTCTGTTTTCCAGAATATTGAAAGTTTTGTAACTGTATCAGTTTCCGTGTTCAGGAAGGTGGCGCAAAAATCATCATGCGTTGGCTTTGCTTCAACAGGCAAATGTTTTCCTTTGAGGTCGTGCGACAGCGCCAAACTTTCTGCTTTGAATGAACGATATGAACCAAGATACAAACTATCAAGATTGCCGAAATCGTAGCCGGTTACATTTTCTTCACAATCAAGCGTGACGAAGTAGGAACCGAAGTTTGTCGGATACGTTTGCACCCAACCTTGTCGGTTGACTTCACTAACAGTGTATGTTCCTGACCATAACCCTGTGAATGAATAATTACCATCTCCATCGGTTGTGGTAGTCATATTCACTGTTGCGTCGTTAGCAATTCCTGTAAGATTAAGTGAGAATCCTGATAAACCAACTTCGCCGGAATCCTTCTGTGCGTTTCCGTTTCTATCAAAGAATTTCATTCCGCTGATGGAACCGGTTGTCACTTCGTAATTTCCGAAATCAACGCTGTCATAGAACTCGCCCGCACCTGCTTGCAATTCATACACAGAATCGGGAACGAATTGACACCATCCCGCCTGATGAATTTCGCGAACACGATACGTTCTGATTTTTGGCAGACTCAGGAATGAATAATATCCGCTGTCATCGGTTACTCGATATTTGTTTCCAACTCCTTGCGCGGTAAGATGAATCGTCCAACCGGCAAGTCCCGGCTCGTGTTCATCTTTCATTCCGTTCATGTTTACGTCGTGGAATTTCTGTCCGACAATAGCGTTCGATTCGTTGTTGTAATAATTTCCGAAATTGAGATTGGTGAAATTCGAGTTCAGATTCGGAACGGTAATTCTGTAACGACCTGAATCAGGAAGCGATGCAACCCAACCGTATTTCTCGGTCTCTTCAACGATGTATTGTCCGGGTTCAAACACAAACAACGTATACATGCCGAGCGAATCAGTTCTGTCAAAATCAATTCGTGTTCCATTTGAGTTGTAGAGATTAATTCTCCAGTTTGCGAGAGCGGTATCGCCTTCATCCTTTACTCCGTTTTTATTGATGTCATCGAACTTCATTCCGGTAATGAAGATGCCGTTTTTATCATTTCCGAAATTCAGACCAGTGACGGTTGTGTCGGCGGTTGTTAGTTCAACAGAATAATTTCCGGCAGGCATTGTTTGTGTCCATCCTGCTTGTTGAACCTCTGAAACCGTATAAGAACCGAGCGGGAGTAACAAATCATAATTGCCCCACGTGTTTGTTCTGGTTGTTAAGGTAACGGGACCAGAAGCGGTGATGAGCCAATCACGTAGCCCACGTTCATCGGTATCTTTTTGCCCGTTGCTGTTGAAATCAAAAAATTTCTTGCCGCTGATTGTTCCAGCCTGGTCATAGATAATCACATCGTCCACAAACCAACCGGGGAACCCATTGAACAATTGGTCTCCGGTGTCGAAATGGAAACGAAGTTTTACAAACGCACCGGCGAATGCATCCAAACTGATATTGGAAATGTTCCAACCGTTGCTGTTCCCGTTCGGCGCGTGACCATAGATTCCACGAAGCGGCAACCATGATGAGCCGTCATCAATGGAAATCTCAACCATGCAGAAATCCCAACCTTGTTCGGTCGCAAACGATTCTGCAAAAAGGAGAGAGATTGGAGCAACAGCAAAAGAGAGGTCAATGGAAGGAGAGACAAGTCCGACATTAATACGGTTGCCCGTGTTATAGTTTCCTTGTCCTTCTACACCAGCCCACCAACTGTGCGTCGCTGAGCTTGCATTCGAAGTAGTCTGATGCCAGATATCATCAAACGCTTCGAACAAAATTTGTGTCGTCCAACCATTGGTTCCGTTCTCCATGTTGTCGTAGAAGAAAACGGTGGAAGTGGTTTGCATTGACTCGTTCAGTTTGATTTGCACTTCCGGTTTTAATGCAAATGTATTCGCTCCGATTTTATTCAGTTTCGTTGATTGCTGAATCCGGAGATTGTAATCGTTCAACTGCTCGTTGGCAGAGAGTGCTCGAAGGATTCGTTCCTTCGATTTGTCAGATGTAAGTTTTCCTGCTTGAGATGCTGAAGAGAGTGTTAAACAAAGAAATGAAAGCATCACAACAAAAAGCAACAGAGAAGAAAAGGTGCTTGTTCTGCGCGGGAAAAATGAAAACGTACAAAAATGTTTCATAGCGGTGTTCCCTAAATTGTTGAAAAAATATGTGAAAGAAACTTTGCGTGCGGATTGCCATCAACGATGATAGGTGTTGATGGTGGTGGACACATAGAAGTTACAAATTCCCCAGAGGAATGGCAAGGAAGAAATTCGATTTTCCGACAATTATTTTCATTGCCCGAAAATTGAACAAAAAGAAGGAGGTCGGATTAACTCCCTACTTTGAGCAGGACAAGCGTTAAATCATCATCCTGAGCGGAATTGCCCGAAAATTTCTTTGTATCCTTGACAATTTCATCAAGAATTTCTTCAACCATAAAACCACGATAGCGATTCAGCGTTTTACTAAGCCGGAGATTTCCGTACAGTTCCCGCTTATCATTCATGCTTTCTGAAATTCCATCGGTGTACAGAACAATCATATCGCCCGCGCCAAGTTTCACGGTTTCTTCTTCATACTTTGAACCGGGCAACATGCCAAGTCCAAAGCCATTTTTCTTCAACTCAATCATCGAACCATCAGCGCGAATGATGAGCGGGAAGCAATGTCCCGCATTGACTGAATGGATGGTTGAAGTCCTTGAATCAAAAATGCAGATGGCAAATGTAATGAATTTTTCTGCCGTAGAATTTTCATAAATGAATTGATTGAGTTTCGTTGTCAAATCAACGGAAGAAAAGTTAAGTTCACGATACGCATGCAACGAGGCATGTAACGTTGAGACGAGGAGCGCCGCCGGTATTCCTTTGCCGGAAACATCTGCAATCACAAGCGCAATTCTATGGTCGTCAAGTTTCATCACGTCGAAGAAATCGCCTCCGACTGCGTGGCAAGGAATTGATAACGAACCGAGTTGCAATCCTTCAATCTTTGGTAATGACTTGGGAAGAATTTGTTGTTGAATTTGCGCCGCTACTTCTAATTCACGTTCCATCCGTTGAATTTGAATCTCTGCCTCATGTAATCGCGCATTCTCAATTGCTAATGTTGCAGGAATTGATAATGAGGAAAGAAAACTCTGGTCATCCGGCGTGAAGTATCCTCTGTTTTTATTTAAGATTTGAAACACACCGACGATGGTTCCTTTTTTATCTTTCATCGGTGTGCAAAGCATTGTCTTTGTTTTGAAGCCGGAGCGTTTATCGAATTCTTTATCGAAACGTTTATCCTGATATGCATCTTTCAGGTTCACCGTCTTCCCGGTTTTTGCAACGCTTCCTGCAATTCCCTGTCCGATGGGGAGACGAAACTCCTTCAGTTCATTTCCCTTTGCAACCTGAGACCAGATTTCATTCCGTTCTTTGTCAATGAGGTAAATTGTGCCACGTTCTGCATGAAGATTTTTTGTCGCAAGATCAAGAAGAATGGTAAGGACTTTTTTCAAATTCAACGATGAGTTGAGAAGATTACTCGCCTCGACGAGTGCGTTTAGTCGTTTGATAATTTCGGTTTGCTTTGAGGTTGCTTCTGACATACGGTTAGATTATTTGATTGTAAGTTCGTTCAGAATATTTTGTGCGCCGGTATATTTATCCAAATAAAAAAGAATAAATCTTGCATCAACACTGATGGTGCGGTTATATTGCTCCTGATACAAGTAATCGCCTGCCATCCCTTCCCAGTTTCCATCAAACGCAACACCGATGAGTTCCCCTTTTCCGTTCAGCATCGGACTGCCGGAATTCCCTCCGCTGATGTCGGTGTTCGTGATGAACGCGAGCGGAACATCGTTCGTCGCCGGTTCGGTGTACGACAGATTTTTATTCACCCAGAGTGAATGAAGATGAGGCGGAACACTGAAGATATCGTTTTCAACATCTTCCTTTTCCATCATTCCGCCAAACGTTGTATAATAGTTGTACAAAACAGAATTACGAGGCGTGTATAACTTCACTCCCCCATAACTAAATCTCAGAGTTCTGTTCGCATCAGGGTACTGTTCGGTTCCCTTCCACTTCAATTTCACTTCAACATACAATCGTAAGAGTGTAGAAATTCTTGCATCTAATGTATTGAGTTCTTCCTGAACGGCTTTCGTTTCTTTATCAAGCGCGATGGCAAACTTTACAAAATTGTCAGCCAATATTTTCTTCGAAGTCTGTTCGATAAACTTTTCGCACTTCTCAGCATTCGCAACCTGCGAGTTCTTGTAAAGATTATCAACATATTTATCAATCAGAGAATCTCGTTCCTTAAATTTCTTTTCACCGTATATTTTCTTTATTGCTTCAATCTGCTGGTCGTCGGGAAGTTCAGCGGCGGCTTTCAACAATATTTTAAAAAGTTTTTTATCAACTTCAAGGTCGGTGTTTTTAAAGGTTGATTTGAAAAAGTTTGTCAGATTATTTTTATAGGTCGGATTCGGTTGCTCTTTTTCACCGAACGAATTTGCGTAGTCCTTAAAGACAGAGGCAACTCTCAATGCCTGAATGATACCGATAAATTGCGTCACTGCGATTTGCTTTTTGCTGAACGAGCGATAGAGTGTATAAGCCGTATCGAGGTCAATCATGACCGTTCCGTATTTCTCCGACAATATTGAATCAGCAAAGATATAATCCCATAACTCCAATTCCTCGTTTTGACGGTATTTCACCACGTCCGCTTTCTTCACTGCTTTCAGAGTTCCTTCAATATATTTTGAAGTATTTTCTAACGTTTGGATTTTCACTGCATAACTAATCGCATTAATAGGATTTTCTTCTGCGGCTCGATGAAGGATGTCAAGTTGTTCATTCGTCAGTTCAAGTAGGTAGGGAAGGTTAATATCTTTCGCCGCCTGAATTCCGGGGGATGCCATTTGACGAAGAGTCAAGGATGGAAAACCCATCACCATCGCAAACGTCCCCTCCTGATAGCCTTGTGTTGAAATCGGGAAAAACGTTTTCGGTTTGTAAGGGACATTTGTAATTGCGTATTGTGATGCTTTGCCGTCCGGTGAAACGTATGCTCGCATGAAAGCAAAATCGCCGGTGTGTCGGGGCCACATCCAATTGTCTTCTTCACCACCAAATGCACCGATGGAAGATGGAGGAGAAACTACTACGCGAATATCCCGAAGTACTTCGTATGTATAAAGATAATATTTCAACCCGAAGAATGTGGAGACGACATGACATTCATAGTCGCTCGTTCCTTTTGCTGACTCTTCAATCTCCGCCGACTTTGATTTGATGGCGTTAGCCCGTTGCTCGTACGTCATCGTTTCATTCACAACAGAAAGAACTTGCTCGGTTACTTCTTTCATGCTGAGAAGAATTTTCGCAGTGTAGGAAGGGACGGGAATTTCTTCTTCCATTTTGCGCGCTGTGTAACCATTCTTGATGAAGTCCTGTTTTGCATTGCTCACCGATTGAAGCGCGGCAAGTGTAACGTGATAGTTTGTCAGAATCAATCCGTTCGATGAGACGAATGAGCCGGTGCCGTCATTCAACAACACGATGCCGTCTTTCATGCTGGGGGTGGTTTCGCTGTAAATTTGTTCGAGTGAAAGTTCAAGCCCGCGTTGCTTCATTTCACTCCAAGGCAATTTTGCTAATTGATTTGGCATCCACATTCCCTCGTCTTTGGAGAAGGAGGGAGTGATTGAAAAAAGGAGAAGAAAGAAAAAGAAGATTCGTTTGTTCATCATGAATAGTTAGGTGTTAATAAATGTAATGTCCGATGGTATGGGGATGATGTTGCCATTCTCAACCGGACGACGGGAAAGAAAATGCAAAAAAGGTTTCAATCGTGCAAGGGAATATTACTGCAATTTACAGATTACGGCTGCAATGTTTTTGAAATAGAAAATTATTCTCCCTTCGCTTCCAATCCATATTTTTTGATTTTTGTGTAAAGGTGACTTCGTTCCATGTCTAACGCTTCTGCCGTTTTGGAGACAACCCAATTGTGTTTTTCAAGTTGATATTTAATGTATGCCGCTTCTGCTTTGTCTTTGAATTCCTGAAATGTTTGACTTGAAACAATTAAATCATCAACGCCGTTTTTGTGCGCCACTCCGAGCATTTGTAAGTCGGCAGATTCTATAACATTTCCTGACGACATGATGACGAGTCGTTCGATGCTGTTTCGTAACTCACGCACGTTGCCGCTCCAATCCAACATCGTCAATGATTGCATCGCTCGCTCTGAAACAGTTTTCTCCTGAAAGCCATAGCGTGCGCATGTTTCTGTCACGAAGGCTTTAACAAGAAGTGGAATATCTTCTCGTCGCTCACGAAGAGGAGGAATCTGAACGGGGATGACATTCAAACGATGATACAAATCTTCGCGGAACTTTTCTTTTTTAATTTCTTCAGGAAGATTTTTATTCGTTGCCGCAATGACTCTGACGTTGACAGAAATAAGTTTGTTTCCACCAACGCGTTCTATTTTTCCCTCCTCCAACGCGCGAAGAACTTTTGCCTGCGCCGCAAGACTCATGTCTCCGATTTCATCAAGAAATAATGTTCCGCCATCTGCCTGCTCGAACTTTCCGATGCGCTGCGCTGTAGCGCCGGTGAATGAACCTTTCTCATGACCGAACAATTCCGATTCAATTAATTCTGCAGGGATTGCCGCGCAATTCACCTCAACTATTGGCAGTGAAGAACGCTTGCTTGCCTGATGCATTGCGCGTGCAACAAGTTCTTTCCCCGTTCCGCTTTCTCCGGTGATGAGAATCCGCGCATCAGTCGGACCAACGCGCTGAATGAGTGAAAATATTTCCCGCATTTTCGAACTCTGCCCGATAATTAAATCTTTTTCACGCAACTTGCTGATTTCATCAGCAAGCCGCCGATGTTCGAGCGCGTTGCGAAGCGTGATGAGGAGGCGTTCCCGGTCGAGTGGCTTGGCAAGATAATCGAACGCGCCAAGTTTGGTTGCCTTCACCGCATCCTCAAACGAACCATGCCCGGAAATCATGATGACGGGAACAGTTGTCTTTTGCTTTTTGATTTCTTCTAACACTTCGATTCCGTCTTTCCCCGGCATTTTTATATCAAGCAAGACTGCATCAAATTGTTCCTGAGAAAAAGCGGTGAGCGCTTTTGTTCCGTCTTCCACAAGCGAGACCGAGTACTTGTTGTACTCCAAAATCATCTTGATGG
This sequence comes from Ignavibacteriota bacterium, assembly GCA_016212665.1. Taxonomy (NCBI): domain Bacteria; kingdom Pseudomonadati; phylum Ignavibacteriota; species Ignavibacteriota bacterium. The sequence continues at coordinate 143,973 of JACREZ010000032.1, read as the reverse complement.
AATCACGGATACTTTTTTCATCATCTACTACTAAAACGGAAAACATATTATTTATTGACGATTGACGATTTACGATTGCAGGATTTAGGGTTATTATTTTGTGCTGTCTGCTGAGGGAGATATTTCAGAGTATAAAAACTCGGAGGGGAAGCGGAACGGATTTTCCATTAACGCTACCCCAAACTTTTGACCAAGTTCGTTTGCCCGTTCATCTTGCGTATCGTTCGCACCACCAACGACGAACGATTCTTCTCCTTGCTCAATTGCAGTTCCAAATCTTCCGGCAGCAGAGGGAGATTCAAATGCGAATGTGAGAAACGCTGAACCGAAGAAGTGCTGAAGTTTGTCTTTGTCACCTCGTTTTGTATTCGGGCTATCCGAAAATATTTTTGTCGGGAGATTCTGCACGCGTTGGTTGAATTCTTTTTCCGATTCATCGCTCAACGGGAAAAATAATTTAAACAATGGAACTTTGAAACCAAGCGTCCGATGGTCGAACACAGCGAGAGTCGAAAGTAACAAGGAGAATCCTGTATTGTTATGTGTCAGTTGCATCGAGCGGATAAAGATTGCATCAATTGCTTTTTGGTCACCGTAAGTGTTACGTACTTGTTTGAATTCAGAACTGCGGATAAACTCTTTCAGTTCCATTCCGTTTTGAATCAGGAACGGAGGGAAGAGCGTGATAAGAAAACTGAGCGATTCTGATTCATCGAATTGAAGATAGTGTTGCAGTGAATCGCTGCTTGCTGATACTTGTGAAACCGCAATCGAACTGCACCAAAGAATGAGAAACGCATACTTCATATTTACTCGGTCATTGCAAGGACTCCGATTCATCGGAGGACGAAGCAATCTCGCTACTGTTAGAACAATAAACAAGGAGATTGCTTCATCCTGCTAAAGCAGGATTCGCAATGACTAAACTTCATGTTATGTCTGTATCACACCCGGATTAAACTTCTGGATGTTCGGATTACACGAAGCAATTTCAAGCGAGCGGGAAATAATGCGTCGAGTATCGGTCGGGTCAACGATTCCGTCAATCCACAAACGGGCGGCGGCGTAGAGCGGGTCAAGTTCCGAATTGTATTTGTCTGCAATTTCCTGAAGCATCTTCTGCTGTTCTTCTTTCGGAATTTCTTTCCCATGCGCAGACATCTGTTGGACGCGGATACTGAGTAATGTTTCGCTTGCTTGTTTTCCCCCCATGACTGCAATTTGTGCAGTTGTCCATCCGAAAATAAATCGCGGGTCGTACGCCTTGCCGCACATTGCATAATTCCCCGCTCCGTAACTGTTCCCCATGATAAAGGTAATTTTCGGCACAACGGAATTTGCAACAGCATTCACCATCTTTGCCCCATCTTTGATGATGCCGCCTTGTTCCGCTCTCGTTCCGACCATGAAACCCGTAACATCCTGCAAAAACACGAGCGGAATATTTTTCTGATTGCAGTTCATAATGAAGCGTGTAGCTTTGTCCGCGCTTTCACTGTAAATCACTCCGCCAATTTGTAGTTCGTTTTTTTTTGTCTTCACGAGCGAGCGATTGTTCGCGACAATTCCCACAGCCCAACCATCAATGCGTGCGTATGCGCAAATCACTGTCCGACCGATTCCGGCTTTGTACTCATCAATCTCACTATCATCTACAATGCGAGAAAGAATCTGATATGTGTCGTACGGTTTCGCACGGTCAACCGGCATCAGTCCATAAATTTCTTTCGCATCATGCTTTGGTGGCTTCGCTCCGATTCTGTCGAACGGCGCTTTCGCGCTTTGCCCAAACTTGCTGATGAGATTTCGTATTTGATTCAGACACGAAGCGTCATCATCCATTTTGTAATCTGTGACACCGGAAATTTCGCAGTGCATTTCCGCTCCGCCGAGTTCTTCGATGTCGGCATCTTCACCGATCGCCGCTTTGACAAGATACGGTCCGGCAAGAAACACACTTCCCGTTTTGTTGACAATCAACGCTTCGTCACTCATGATGGGAAGATATGCACCGCCTGCAACACACGGTCCCATGATTGCGGCAATCTGCGGAATTCCCATCGAAGACATGACTGCGTTGTTGCGGAATATTCTTCCGAAATGTTCTTTGTCGGGGAAGATTTCGTTTTGTAACGGAAGAAACACACCAGCAGAATCAACAAGATAAACAATCGGCAACCGGTTTTCGATAGAGATTTCCTGAGCGCGGAGATTTTTCTTGCACGTCATCGGAAACCACGCGCCGGCTTTCACTGTCGCATCGTTCGCAACGATGACAATATCGCGCCCATGAATCTTTCCGATTCCGAACACCGTTCCTGATGATGGAGCGCCTCCGTATTCCTCATACATGTTGTACGCAGTGAACAACCCGATTTCAAGGAACGATGAGTTTGGGTCAATCAGTTTCTCAATGCGTTCTCGTGCGGTCAACTTGCCGCGACCGTGCAATTTTTCAATCGCCTTCTTACCGCCCCCCAACTTGACGATTGCCGCTTTGTTTTCTATTTCTCTGACAAGTGCGAGATTCTTTTCTTCAAACAAAAGAAAATTTTTGTCCCGCTTTGCTTCACTGCCAATGACTGCCATAATTATTGTTTCTTTGCTTTTTTATCTTCCACTTGTTTCATGTATAAAAACGAGGCGAACTCTCTCGTCTCAGGATTATTGGGGTTCGCCATGTACGCCTGAACAACATATCCCATCGCAACATCTTCCTTGTTCAGTCTGAATGCCGCCTGAGCAAGATGGAGGAGAATCAAATCAACCCGCATGTTGTTGTCGGGCGTAAATTCATTCCGGTGTTGAAGAGCAATTTTGTAATTGATGATTGCTTTCTCGTAATCACCTTTTGCAAAATTCACATCTGCAAGTTTTGCTCTGTATCGGTCAACCGTATCTTTTGCAAGAAGGATTGTTCTTTGAAAAATCTTTTCGATGGAATCCAATTTTGAAAATGTATAAGGAGTCGTTACGGGTTTTTCCATTAAGTACTGTGACCATCCGTAATTCTCCAACACGGAAAGATTGGTCGAATCTATTGCTGCCAAGGATTCAAACAACTTCAGACTTTCTTCCTTTCGTCCCATTCGTTCTGTAACATCGGCGAGCAAGGAAAGTGCTTGCTTATCATCCTGATGTACGCGAAGATAGTCGCGCAGAAACGCATATGCAAATGTGTTCTTTCCCCGGTTAGGCATTGAATGTAAGTTAATGATGTTTAATCGTTCAGTGTCATTCAAACCAAATTGTATGACATATCGTTTCATCAGCGTGTGAGAATTTTCCCGCATCGAGCGTTCGTCGTACGTGATGAACTGATGTACGCCTGAGTTGATGAAGAACGACCGCGGCGCCCAATATTCTAAGTAGGGAAGTTTTTCCGTATTCACTTCTCCGTAGCCTGCATATTCCTTGATAGTATTTTCTGAGGCGACTTGCATCGAAAGCAATGTTGCTACATCCGGCATGTTGATGTTTTCAAGGTCAGATTTCACTCGCGGAATTTCAAATTTCTTTTTCATCAGGTTGAAATTCGGTTGAAGCGGGTCAAGCGAACCGATAAGAATGACATCGGTAGCGAACGATTGCCACACCGACACATGCGGAAAGACCGATTGAAATGTCCGGAACACCAAGCGAAGCGTTTCATCATCCATCTCATACAAATGAAACCACTGAACCATCAATCCGTTTGGTCGAAGGCGTTGTTTACAGACTTCAAAAAAATCAATCGTGTATAAATTGCCAATGCCTGCAATCCACGGATTCGATGGCTCGCTTACAATAATATCGTAATTCTTTTTCGTCAGATTGAGAAACGCAAGCGCATCTTCAATGTACAATCGAAAGCGCGGGTCTTCCTGCGGACGATGGTTCACTTCACTGAAATACTCCATCGCTTCAACTACTTCGGGAGATATTTCAACACAATCTAATTGTTTGATGGGATGCGAGAGGAGACTTCCGGCAGTTGCACCGCTTCCAAGCCCAATGACCAACGTGGTTTCCGGTTTCGGGTGAAGCATCGCAGGGAACTGAGCGAGCAGAACCTGCGTGGGCATATCGCCTTTTGATGAAGCATCACCTTTTCCGTTGATGACGAGAACTTTTTGTTCACCATAAAGAGTTGAAAATGTTTTCGTGACGGCAACTGTTGCTGTAGTTCCTTCTTTATAGAAATACACTTCAGGCGGTTGTGAGCGTAGGAGAAATTCCTGATAAGAAGAAGGAGGCGGGTCGTTATCATTGATGTTTCTGAACACTCCCGACAGTGTGATGATTCGGCTCCAATCCGGCGCAATGAAGAAGTAGGTAAGTGTCAGAACGAATATCAAACCGACCGAGACATACTTTTTTATTTGTGAATACAGTGAGTCGCTGAACGCAACAAGAATTCCAAGAGCGAGATTCAACACCAACGCAAATTCGATTGTATGTTTGATGCCGACAAGCGGAATCAACATCAACCCTGCGCCAAGCGAGCCAAGCACGGTTCCGATTGTGTTGATGGAGAAGACACTGCCGACAGATTTTCCGAGCATTTCAATCTTGCTTGTGGCGATGCGGCTTGCAACCGGCAAACTCATCCCGAGAAAAATCGTCGGGACAATCATGATCAACACAGAAAATAATAATTGAATCGAAAGAAAGAGCGGATATGTCAGACCGGTTCTGTTGAGGATGTGCGCGGCGTGCCAGAATGTGTAAGGTAAATAACCATAGAGCGGAAGGGTTGCAATCAATGAAAGAACGACGCCGAACTGACAGACGGCAAGAAACCCGAACATGTTTTTCATACGTTCGATAAACTTCGAGACAAGCCAACTGCCGATGGTGATTCCGGAGATAAACGTAATCAGCATAATCGAAAAAGAATATGTTGACGAGCCGAGAACCGGAATAAGCAATCGCACCCATGCGACTTCATACATCATCGAACAAAGTCCGGAGAACCCGGCAATGGCAAATGCGATGAAGACTTCTTTTTTAGAAAACGATTGCATCGGCGCTGATTGAACTAATTCTTCTTGCGGGCGTTCTTCCATCTTCGCTTTGGTGAGCAGAAACGCGACGACACCGATAGTGATGTTAAGAACTGCCGCCATATAAATCGTCGGGTCAAGTCCGAGTGTGCGGACAAAAAAGAAGCCGCCGAGAAACGAGCCAATCACCGCGCCGAAACTATTCAGGAAATATAGGATGGCAATGTTCTTTCCCGATTCTTCGATGCGTTCTGAAATATGTCGGACAAGAACGGGAAGAGTTCCTCCCATCAAAATAGTAGGAGGGAGGAGCGTAATTAAACTTGTAAGAAGTTTGAGAGAGAGAACCGATGTGCCGTCGCTTGGAAGTTCGAGACCAATAACGGTGTTGATGAAAACACTTTTAAGCAACTCGAAAAACATCGGATACAGCAAGCCGTAGATACCGATGATAATTTCAAGCACAGCGTAAATAGCAAGTGGCTGTTTGACTTTATCCGCACGGTTGCCCCACAGCGATGCGCCGATGGCAAGTCCCGCCATAAACGAAGCAAGCACGATGGATTGCGCGTACGTTGTGTTGCCGAGAAAGAGCGAGAGATACTTGAACCAGACTATTTCATAGACTAATCCGATTGCCCCCGATGTAATGAACATGACAGCGATGAGGCTGTAGAGAGTTTCTTTTTTCATGAAGGAAGAGAGAAGAGAACGGATGTTTGATTGGTTATTCTTAACTCAACCCCTTCGCTCCAGAGGTTGTCTAAAAAGTACTTTATCATTTAAAATTCCTTGTTCGATATTTGATATTCAAGTAAAGGGTAGTTCCAAAAACCCTATTATCTTTGCGCCACTTTGCGTATTCTTTGTGTGCTTTGCGGTTAAACATTTTTGATTGAAGTTTTTGGAACTACCCTAAATAATGAATATCGAATGATGAATTCTGAACACCGAAGTTGCTTTCTGTACAACCTCGGAAGGGGGATGAGTTCAAGAATATTGTGGTAGAGATTTGTTGCATCACTTAACGAAGTATATCCTTCGCAATCACGACCTTCTGTATCTCCGAAGTCCCTTCGCCGATGGTGCAGAGTTTTACATCGCGGTAAAACTTCTCGACAGGAAAGTCCTTGATGAAGCCGTAGCCGCCGTGAATTTGAATCGCTTCGCTTGTTGCCGCCGCGGCGACTTCACTTGCATAATATTTTGCCATTGCCGAAAGTCGTGTCACGTCTCCGCCTTTGTTCTTTGTATGAGCGGCGTTGTACGTCATCAGTCGTGCGGCTTCGATTTGCGTTGCCATGTCGGCAAGTTTCCATTGGATTGCCTGAAACGAACCAATCGTTTTCCCGAATTGCTTTCGTTCATTCGCATATTTGATGCTCGCATCGAGCGCGCCCTGTGCGATGCCAAGAGAAAGCGCCGCAATACTGATTCTTCCACCATCAAGCACCGTCATTGCCTGAATGAATCCTGTCCCTTCTTCACCGAGAAGATGTTCCTTTGGCACACGAACATTATCAAACGCAATGGCGGATGTATCGCTTGCTCTCATCCCAAGTTTATTTTCTTTCTTACTGACGATGAAGCCGGGCGAATCGTTATCAACAATAAATGCCGAGACCCCTTTCCGTCCTTTTTCTTTATCGGTGATTGCCATAACCACCGTAACTTTCCCGACCGAGCCATGCGTGATAAAATTCTTACTTCCATTCAGAATGTAATGGTCGCCATCGCGGACAGCAGTCGTGAGCATTCCGCCCGAATCACTGCCGGAAGTTGGTTCGGTCAACGCCCATGCGCCCATGATTGTTCCGGTCGTCAGCAGAGGCAGGTACTTCTTCTTCTGCGCTTCATTGCCGAACGTAAAAATATGGTTCGTGCAAAGAGAGTTGTGTGCCGCAACTCCAAGTCCGACCGACGGGTCAACTTTGGAAATCTCTTCGATGACGGTAACATATTCGAGATAACCAAAGCCTGCGCCCCCGTATTCTTCAGGGAAGATGACGCCGAGAAATCCCATCTCGCCCAACTTCTTCATAATGTCGAATGGGAAATCCTGAGATTCATCATACTTCATAACGACGGGCTTGATTTCTTTTTCTGCATACTCGCGTGCAAGGTCCCGAACCATTTTCATGGATTCGGTAAATTCGTATTCAGGGGTAGTATCATTCATAGTTAGTTTTCATTTGTTAAAACAGTTAAAAAGTTTTGCCCGCATGTGGCGAACAAGAAAAAAAATGGTTATCATTCCCGAATGGTTCTAAACGGGAATCCAATCATCGGTATGCTAATCTGCCTTTTTAGAATCTTTACCGGCGTGTTCCCACCAATCACGAAATTTGCTTGAACGTACAGCATTACGAAAATATTCTAATCTCTCTAAAGACGACATATCCTTTGTTTCTTCATAAATTTGATTTTGAATTTCTCGTTTCATAGCGATACAATCAAATTCTTTATTCTGTTGGTTCATCATAAACTATTTCCTTTGGTGTAACAATTGTTAAAATATCATATCCATGAGCAAGGTTAACTCGGTTATATGCTTGCATTTTGTCAAGTCGTACAATGTGCCGAAAGTTCCACGAAACAATGGCATTAGCGCGTGATACTGTAGCAGCTGCTACATGAGTAGTATCATCGTTCCATTTTTGAGAGAGTATGTTGGCTGAAAGATACTCATTGCTCAGAGCGATGATTTCTTCTGTCATTTCAACTCTCTCAATATTGCTACTTGGGATTGAAAAAAGTACATCTTGAACCTTTTGAGGAGCTTTTGATATTTCTTGAATCACAACCTCGCTCATGAGGGTGATAATTCTCCCTTGTCGGGCATACTCAATCACTCTTTTTGAATCGTCTGCAAACTCAGGGTCGTGGTATCCGCCAATGACAGATGAGTCCAAATAGAGACGTTCTTTTTTCATGTGCTAATGTAAAGAAACAAATAGATTTAGTCAAAAACTAAAATCTGTGCAAAGAAGTGTTGACTAACGGAGAAATGGAGTGTTGGAGTAGTGGAGTAATGGAGTAATAGATTATTGGATTATTGGAGTAATGGAGTTTCCGCTTGTACCATAATGCTCTTGCAAAAAGAATCCCGTAGGGATTCCATATTTATAGAAAAAGAAACAAAACATTTTTTCGACCCCGTAGGGGTCGCATAGAACTCCGGCAGTCAACGGAAAAAAATACAAATTATTCATTTTTTTCTTGGATATTTCAAAAATACTCCTTACCATTGCATCCAGAACAAGGCGCCTGCTTCGTGAACGCAGTCAGGAAAGAGAGAAGCGGGAACCTTCCAAAATGAATAATTCATAATTTTTTTTAGGGTAAAAATTTTGAGCAATATCATTGAAGGTTTGGAAGACGGGTATCGTGCAGTGAATGGGTTCTGTACGACACATGCAACGATGCCGGAGAAGCGCGGAACAAACGCGGCGAGGCGGGCAAACTACGCTCAAGCCAATCACACCAAAGAAAATCTTACAAAACTTACCGTAGAAAAAATTTCAAGCCACAACCGTATTGCTTGGATGTCAAACGCCACGACGCCGAGTGACAGCAAACAGTATAGGACGCATTATGACTAAGAACCATCTCTTCATCATCAGTCTCTTGTTAACATTACTCGGTTGTAAATCTCCGACCGATACTGAACCCCAAACTCAGGCTCAATTCCCGGAAGTGTTTATTGAATCCGGAACCGATTCTGATTCATCCTACATGTCCTTACGAACAGCCCGTCAGGGAGATGGAACCATGAAGACGGAAGTAACAGGGTGGGGTGTTGAAGAATACGGTTTGTTCCTTGATTGCAAAACTGATGGTCATATACTTTTTCTCAATATAATGGGTATATGTGGTACTGTGACTTCTGAAACGTATGTAAAGAAAACGTTCGCTTACATGGTTCCTCCTGCCGCTGAAGATACGTTGAGTACAATTCTCTTCACCAATTTCCGTGATACATTGACCGTAGTTAAACGATGAATCATGAACATGAGTAAATTCCCACAGACCATACTACAGGAATGCTCCGTATGTATCGTATGCGCGGCTCGGAAACCGAATACAAGAAAATTGGGACCGACACCCGCTCCCCGTTCGATGATACTGATGCAAACCTCGTCGCCGGAGTACCGGAACTACGGAAGTACAGATACGTCTATATCATTGACGATGTAGAAGTAGGCATGGTTCTGGAGTTGAGTGTGATGGTGCTGATATAGGAAATACTTGCATGGAGGTCACGATGGTTCGTGACCTCCTTGTAAAAATGATAAATGATTTTTATACACAAAAAAATAAACGCAGGACTGTGTACTTACATCCGGAGTTGGGTGGAAGTACACATGTTGGATTGCGGAATTACACTAGTTAGGCATCATTGTTTTGTCATGAAGGAGTTGGAATGATAAAGAAAATTGTACTACTTGTAGTTGGACTATTACTATGCGGAGGCGTTGTCTACCTCGGAATTCATGCAACAGACAGCAATTGGTATATCATAGCATTTGGGCTTGCCTCAGCACTCGTGGCTCCTGTGGGTTTATCAGCAATCGGGTATGTTTTCCAGAAAGATGATAATAAACTCCTTGAAAAGCTCTCGAAAGTTCCTGAATTGGAACGTCTTGCAGCAGAGGCGCAGAGCAAGGAAGAGAAAATAAAGACGCTCGAAAAAGAACGGGAGACTCTTCTAGAAATAATTCAATTCGAAGCACAAAAAGCAGCTCTAATCGACAAAAGAAAGATTCTAGAGAGTGAAGCCCAACAAATCTTAACAGAACTAGATAACACTGACCAGAATTTAGCTAAACTTGATGTTAACCATCAACCTGTTTTGAAATCAAAAGAAATGGTTCAACTCTATGAACGACTAAAGGCTGAGCAAAAAGGTGATATTGTCTTTAGGATTGGTAAACAATATTTTCGTTTCAGTCGTCTTGTTGTGAATAGTATTCCTTTTGGAAATATGGCATGGCATTACTTGGAACTGGCAAATTGGATACACAAAGAGATTTCGAAATTGGCAAATCAACAAACACCTAACACGCAAAATAACGACACTGGAAGAAAAGACCAATGAATAGAAACATTCGCTCAAATGAGATTTATATACTCACAAAACCATTGCATAATCTTGCGACACGTTAAGCGCTATTTTTGTACGACACATAAGGAGAACCGAATATGCCTAAACTAACGAAGAAGGTTGCACTTGAGAAGCTTGACAGGGGAATCAAGCAGATCGACGAAGTCAAGGCGAAGGGTAGAAGATCTCCAGATTTCAAAAAATGGTACAGAGATACTGAAATAGACATTTCGTATGTGTTTGGTGAAAAGTCCCGACATCTAAATGACTTTGACAAAATAAGTTATAGTCTAGGTGCCTTTCACTCGAGAACGCCAGACAGCGCCTTCGAAGATGCCTTTCGGCGAGGCATGGAGAGTGCAAGAGCCATTTTGCAATCAATGGTTCAAGAGGTTCAAGAATACTGGGATGAGGAAGAGAGAACCGAACAGATTGACAATCTAAAACCTTCTGAACCTGCAAATAAGACTAAAGACATCTTTGTAATACATGGGCACGATGAGGGATTAAAGGATGCTGTTGCTCGCTTCCTGTCCAAGATAGAACTGAATCCAATCATATTGCATGAACAACCAAATCAAGGAAGAACAATCATAGAGAAATTTGAAGCACATGCATCAACACCATATGCGGTTGCCCTATTTACACCAGACGATATCGGTGGCAGTGCTAAATCTCCTGAAAGTCTTCAGCCACGCGCTAGGCAAAATGTTGTTTTCGAATTTGGATACTTCATCGGGAAACTTGGCAGAAATAACGTGACCGCCATTTATCAAGAAGGCGTTGAACTTCCATCAGACTACTTAGGCGTTGTTTACATTCCACTCGACCCCAATGGCAATTGGAAGTTCTTACTCGTAAAGGAACTTAAATCGGCAGGATTCATTGTCGATGCGAACAAAGCACTGTAGATCATTTTCCCTTGGGTGTCACGCTCCAAACCGTAACACTAACGTGATGGTCAGGGATGGTCTCATGCCAAAGGTTAACAACTTGTACCTACGGTATCGTAGAGAGAGCAGTCGGGCGTGACCTCCCGGTAAATAATGCCTTTTTATTTGCATATCGTTTCCCTGTGTTGTAGATTCAATCAAATAAAATAATCAATGTAACAAAGAATCTCATCTGATATTATGCAATTATCATTAACTAAAATCGGAAATGTCAATGTACTCCAACTTCCACAGTCGCTTCTGGAGCAATGCAGAATTTCCGACAGCGTGGAAGTTGAGATACTGGGAGATTCCATTGTCATGAAACCATATCCAGCCAAAACGCGGCAGGGCTGGGAAGAAGCGTTTCAACAAATGCACAATAATGGAGATGATAAACTTCTCATCGAAGATTCATTGGAAGTGCACTCGTTTGCTTGGGAATGGTAATGAATCAGTATGATGTTCTGCTTGTGAATTTGGATCCGACAGTAGGCCACGAGATAAAGAAAACCAGACCATGTGTTATCATTTCACCCGATGAAATGAACCGAAATATCGGGACAGTAATTATTGCCCCGATGACAACTCAATCAAAAAATTATCCAACGAGAATCGAGATAGAATTCGAGGGAAAACAAGGATGGATTGTCTTAGATCAAATCAGAACGGTGGATAAAGTCAGACTACTAAAGAAACTTGGACATTTAGAACCGGAAATCATTCATCGCATTAAAAGTATTATTTCACAAATGCTCGTTGAATAAAATGTGAAGATAATTGGATTTTGCCAGTCTCCTTACCTCTCCTACTTCCTATCATCCCTTAACAACATTGCCGCCAAGTCATACGGCGTACTTTTTCCATCCAACACATTTTCAATATCGGAAGTAAGTTTCGTTTCCCGTTCTTCGTTCCAAAACTCCACTCGTAACTTATCGTTCACCAGCTCACGCACACGTTCGATCGCCCTCTCTTTTCGTTTGAGTTGCAACCGGTTTTCGTTCAACAGAAATGCTTTGTGTGCATCAATCATGGTTGCGATTTCCTCAATTCCTTTCCCATCGTTCGCCGTCGCCTTAATTACTTCCACTTGCCAGCCATCTGCCGGATGTTTGAACTGCAATACCATCTTGATTGACATGACTGCCTGCTCAGCCCCCGGTCTGTCCGATTTATTCACGACGAAGAAATCGGCAATCTCCATCAACCCGGCTTTCATCGCCTGAATTGAGTCGCCGGATTCGGGAACAAGAACAACGACCGTTGTATCTGCCGCACGCACAATATCCAACTCCGATTGTCCCACGCCGACAGTTTCAAACAACACAAAATCATAACCAGCCGCATCAAGTACGTCAGCCGCTTCTTTTGTTTTCTTGCTGAGGCCGCCGAGACTTCCACGTGATGCCATGCTTCGGATAAAGACGCCTTCATCAAGTTCAACATCAGTCATGCGAACGCGATCGCCGAGCAGTGCACCGCCGGTGAACGGACTTGTCGGGTCAACCGCGATGATGCCGACTCGCTTGTTCTGTGTTCGGTAGAGTTTTGCAAGTTTGTTGGTGATAGTACTTTTTCCCGCTCCCGGTGGTCCGGTAATTCCGATGCGATATGCTTTCCCGGTGTTCGGGTACAATGCCTTCAACAGTTCAGTAGCTGATGGATGTTCATTTTCTACCAAAGAAATTCCGCGAGCAACAGCAATCCGTTCGCCGCTCAAAATCCGTTCAACAAATTTCTGTTCGATTGCCACTGCTACGCTGTCGGATGTTCTTGAAAATATTTCACTGTTGCTTCCAGCCCTTGGCGAAGTGAAACAGTTGGTTGCCAACCAAGAGAAGTTCTGATTTTCTCAAACGAAAGGACGCTACGAAGTTGCTCGCCTTCCTTTGCCGGTGCGTGTATGCTTTTACATTGTTTTCCGAGCGCAGTTTCAAGAACCGAATAAATCTCATTCACGGTTGTTTCGATGCCTGTTCCGATGTTAAAAGTGTCTGAAGTTTTTTGATTCAATGCAAGAAGATTTGCCTGAACGACATCACGGATAAAAACATAATCCCGCGTCTGTTTTCCATCGCCGTTGATTGTTACTTGTTCACCGGCGAGCATTTTCTTCGCGAAGATTGCAACAACGCCCGCTTCACCGTGAGGATTCTGTCTCGGTCCATACACATTTGCATAGCGAAGAATTGTTGAGCGAATTCCCCAAACCTCCTGATAGTAAAAAAGATATTTTTCGACAGCCGATTTGGTGATGCCATAAGGGGAAAGAGGTCGTTGCGGATGTGCTTCGTCGGCAGGGAAATAATCCTGCTCGCCGTAAATCGCACCGCCTGTCGAAGCGAAGATAAATTTCTTTACTCCGGTTCGTTTACAGTTTTCAAGTACGTTTAGCGTCCCAAGTATGTTGATGGATGAATCAAATATCGGGTCAAGTACCGACTTGCGCACATCCATCTGTGCAGCATGATGATTGACGACATCGAACTTTCCTTCATCGAAAATTTTATCAATGGCAAACTCCCGAATATCCATCTGAAAAAACTGTGCTTTGGAATTTAGGTTCACCATCCTTCCGGTTGATAAGTTGTCGAGAATGGTGACATTGTGTCCTGCTTCGATGTACGCATCCACAATATGCGAACCGATGAAGCCCGCTCCGCCTGTTACTAAAATGTTCATTGTTCCTTATTCGTTGTTCGTTGTAATCCTTTGTAGCCAATATCGCGACGGAAGTGCATTCCATCAAAATGTATGTTGTCAACGGCTTGATATATTTGTTTGATTGCATCCCCGAGAGAGTCGCCAAGCGCAGTAACGCCAAGTACACGACCGCCGTTCGTTTTGAGTTTCTTGTCCGCCGCTGTGCCTGCCGCAGGCGTGGACGGCAGATGAATGTTTTGTGTTTTGGTGCCTGCATGAAATGCAATGACATGAGGAGATTTTGCAATTAGTTCTAATCCGAAAATCTCTTTTCCTGTTTGATACTCATCAGGATAACCGCCGGATGCAAGTACAACACAGACTGCTGATTGATTTTTCAATTTGATTTCTGTCCTGTTAAGTTTTCCTTCAGCGACTTCGAGCATCAACTCAGCCAAATCTTCATCAAGCAAGGGAAGAATGACCTGCGTTTCGGGGTCGCCGAGGCGGCAATTGTACTCAACCACTTTTGGTCCGTCGTTCGTGAGCATTAACCCGACGTATAAGCATCCTTTGTACGGATGACCTTCGGATAACATTCCATCAAGTGTTGGCTGAATGATTGCCTCCTTTACGTGCTCAAGAATTTCAGCAGAGACAATCGGGGCGGGAGCGTACGCGCCCATGCCGCCGGTGTTTTTTCCTTCATCATTATCGAACACGCGCTTGTGGTCTTGCGCGGGGGAGAGCGTGACGAAATTCTTTCCATCTGTCAACGCGAAGATGGATGCTTCTTCACCTTCCATAAATTCTTCGATGACGATTCGTGTTCCAGCATCGGCAAATACTCGCTCTTCAAAGTATTGATGGAGGATTTCGGTTGCTTCGTTTTTAGTCAAACAAATTGCAACTCCTTTTCCTGCCGCAAGTCCGTCTGCTTTGATAACGATGGGAAGTGAGCAGTTCGAAATGAAATCTTTTGCTTCTGTTATTTGATGGCTTTCAAACGTTTCAAACTTCGCAGTCGGAATGTTGTGCCGCCTCATGAACTGCTTGGCGAAGATTTTACTCCCTTCCAACTGTGCTGCAAACTTTGAAGGCCCGAAGATTTTCAATCCGGCAGATTCAAACTCATCAACAATTCCGTCAACAAGAGGCTGCTCGGGTCCGACGATGGTCAGGTCAACGTTCTGTTCAAGAGCAAATTTTTTTAACGCTTCAATATCATTTGCTTTGATTGGAACGCACTCAGCATGTTCTGCAATTCCGGGATTTCCGGGACCGCAGAAAAGTTTCTGGACTTGTTTGCTCTGTTTGAGTTTCCACACCAAAGCATGTTCCCGTCCGCCGCTTCCGATGACTAAGATTTTCATATTTTCATTCTATCGTCATGCTGAACTTGTTTCAGCATCTGTAAATACTCGTGGATAGACCCCGAAACAAGTTCGGGGTGACAGTGTGAGATTGGCGTGGAAGAATCAAAAATCGTTAGCATCATTCACTCACCAAAAACCCAAACATGCGGGAAAGTTCTTCTGTCAACTTCACTCGGTCATACTTTTGAACGATTTCTTCATTCGGTTTCGGAAGTTTCTTCTGCTCGTACAGCTGATAAAATTTAAGAATTGCCTGCGCAATTTCTTCGACATTATCCGGCTTGGCGAAAATACTCGCGCCGGTTTCCTGCAATGTTTGCCGGATGAATCCATCCGGTACGCAAGCGAGGACAGGCTTTCTTGCGCCGATATATTCGTACAACTTGCCGGGTGACTGCCGGTCGTTGTTCACCGTCAACCAAAGAATATCGGAGGACATGATTTGTCGGATACAGGATTCATGATTCAGGTAGCCGGTCGTGATGATGTTGGATTCAAGTCCCAACTGCTTTATGAGTTTTGTATGTTCATCCTGAAGCACGCCGACAAAACACGCTTCGATTTTTTCTTTCAGACTCGGTCGCTCGACAAAGATTCTTTTCAATGCCTGAAGAAAATACTTTGGCGTTCTATCTCCGTAAAAAACTCCTGCGTGAGTAATTCTCATTTTCTGTGGTGAAGCGGATTCGCTAACGGCTTCAAAATCTGTCGGGTCGAATCCCTGTGAGAGAATCGTGATGTCGTTGTATTCTAAGAAGCGATATTTCTTAATCATCAACTCCTTCACACGACGGTTGGTGACAATGATTCTCGATGAAAGTCGAAGCACCGCTTTTTCCATTCGATAATTCAACCAACGATGAAGTGGTGTCGGATAATATTTCAACGGATATTCAAGCCACGGGTCACGGTAATCAATCACCAAGGGAAGATTGAACCGCTTTCGCAGTTCCGCTCCAATTAAAAAATCGGTGAAGGGGGGAGCGGTTGCAAAGACAAGGTTGAACTTATGTTTCTGATGCAACTCGATTGCGGCTTTGAGCGCTTTATTTTTCCAACCGATTTTGTTATCGGGAATGAAAAACGAGTCGCTGAGAAACGTGAGGAACTTTCTCATTCTCTCAGAAGGCATTTTAACCACGCCTTTTTTCTTGAAAAGACGATTTGCATCAAGCGAGCCGACTCGAAAGATTTCGATGTCGAGTCCGTTGAGTTCCTCGAGCAACGATTCATCCTGCGCAAAGTAACCGGTCGGTGTTACTGTGAGCACTGTCGGTTGATACCCGAACTGTGGAAGGTATTTTACAAATTTAAGTGTGCGCTGTACGCCACTCAATCCGAGAGGAGGAAAATAATATGCGATGACAAGAACAGGTCGCTTACGCGTTATTTCAGAACTCATTGATTAGAGGACGATTAATTCCTTTGGTGATTGAGTGAGAATTTCACAGTCGGAATTTCGAATGACAATATCGTCTTCAATCCGAACGCCGCCGAGTTCGGGAAGATAAATTCCCGGTTCGATGGTAACGACGCAACCTTCTTTCAGGACAGCAGTTTTATTTGTCCATGAAATTTTCGGTGGTTCATGTATTTGCAAACCGATTCCGTGCCCGAGCGAATGATTGTAAAATTTTCCATATCCCTTTTCTTTGATATGGTCACGTGCGACTGCATCCAAATCAAACACTTTCATCTCAGCGTGCGCTGCTTCGATTGCTTTCTTTTGCGCGTCAAGAACTACTTGATAGATTTTCAACATTTCATACAGTGGCTTCCCGACAGCAACAGTTCTTGTCATGTCGGAATGGTAGCCATGATAGACGCAACCGAAATCGAGCGTGACCATGTCCCCCTTTTTAATTTTCTTTGATGAAGCACGTGCGTGCGGCAGTGCGCTGTTCGCGCCACTTGCAACAATGGATTCAAACGCATCCGATGCCGCGCCATATTTCCGTTGACGATAGGTAATCTCGGCAGCGATGTCCGCTTCGACAACTCCGGGTTTGAGAAGCGGAAGGATGTCGGCAAAAACTTTGTCGGTGATTTCCACTGCTTTTCTGATGTTGGCAATTTCGTTTTCATCTTTACTAACGATAAGTTTCTCCATCACTTCCGCACGCGGACGGAAAAATACTTTCGGGAATTTCTTTTTCCAATCCTGAAACTGTGTTAGCGAAACCGTATTGCCGTCAAACCCGATTCTTGTGCCGGAGCGAAACCATTTTCGTTTGAGCATGAGTTCATACAAATTATAATCCCGTGCGATGGCAGTTGTCCATCCATGCACTTCCCGTTTTACTTGTTCCTCGTATCGCCCGTCAGTTACGAAATATGCGTTTCTCTTTGTTACCAATCCAACACCATTTGAACCGGTGAAGCCGCTTGCCCATCGAAGATGCGGCATGAATGTTACTAAGAACGCGTCTATGTTGAGTGAATCGAAAGTATTTCGAAGTGTAGTTAGTCGGGATTTATTCATATAAAGATTTATGATTGATGATTTTCGATTGCCGATTGATGATTGGGTAACAGTAACGTGTAACCTGTAACTTGTAACCGATGAGTTTTACCAGTGATAATTCGGCGCTTCTTTAGAAATACGAATGTCATGCGGATGACTTTCTTTCAAGCCCGCTTGTGTCATTCGCACGAACTGAGTTTTTGTTTTCATTTCTTTGATTGTTCTACAACCGCAGTAACCCATCGCCGCACGCAAGCCACCTACCATCTGAAACACCGTATCAGCAAGCGGACCTTTGAAATGAACAAGTCCTTCGATTCCTTCGGGAACAAGTTTCGGCAAATCATCTTCGACATCTTGAAAATATCTGTCGCTGCTTCCTTGCTTCATCGCATCAATCGAACCCATGCCGCGATAACTTTTGTATGCGCGTCCTTCGAGCAGAACTTTTTCACCCGGACTTTCTTCAACTCCAGCGAAGAGATTTCCAATCATAATTGTATCTGCACCGGCAGCAATTGCTTTGGCAATATCGCCTGTTTGTTTGATGCCTCCATCGGCAATAAGTGGAACACGCGCTTTACTTGCTTCCTTCGCACATTCATTGATTGCGGTTACTTGCGGAACACCAACGCCGGCAATAATTCTTGTCGTGCAAATCGAACCGGGACCGATGCCGACTTTCACACCATCCGCGCCTGCTTTGATGATGTCACGGGTGGCTTCAGCAGTTCCCACATTACCACCAATGACATCGCAGTTAGGATATTTTCGTTTCACTCGCGTAATCATTTCCAACACACCTTGAGAATGACCATGTGCCGTGTCCACAATAATAACATCAACTGCTGATTTGATGAGTTCATCAACTCTTTCGAGAGTATCGGCTTTAATTCCAACCGCCGCACCCACACGCAATCGTCCGAGAGAATCCTTGCAAGCTTTGGGGAAACTCTTCTTCTTTTGAATATCTTTGAACGTGAGAAGCCCGCGAAGTTTTCCGTATTTATCAACAATCGGTAATTTTTCGATGCGATGCTTTTGCAAAATTTGTTCTGCTTTCTCAAGCGTCGTTCCTACCGAAGCGGTGATGAGATTTTCTTTCGTCATTAATTTTTCAACGCGCAAATCGCGATTCGGCTCGAAACGTAAATCACGGTTCGTCAGGATACCAATCAACATTCCGTTTCCATTAATAATCGGAATACCGGAAATCTGATATTTACTCATCAACGCCAACGCTTCAGCAACTGTCTGATTGGGTTGCATCGTAATCGGGTCGGTAATCATTCCGCTTTCGGAGCGTTTCACTTTATCAACCTGCTCTGCATGCGCTTCGATACTCATGTTTTTATGCAAGATTCCAATTCCTCCTTCACGAGCAAGTGCAATTGCAAGCCGTGCTTCCGTAACCGTATCCATCGCGGCGGAGATGAGCGGAATATTCAGTTTGATGTTACGCGTAAGTTGTGTAGAAACATCCGTCTCTCTTGGAAGCACTGAAGATTTTCGTGGAACGAGGAGAACATCATCGAAGGTAAAAGCATTACCAATAAATTTCTCATCGAAGTAAGATTTATTCGTTTTAGATTTCATTTAATATCTAATTCAAGTTGCATTACCATTAAACTAAGAAACATTAGTATTGATTCTTTTGAAATTATAACATACATCCAATTTTGGTCATCAGAATTTGTAGGTTTATTTTTTCTGTAAGGAATTTTTAATTGGTTCGGTACATATTTAAGAAATGGATTACTAAACGTAAATCTTATCACGGGTAATTTATTTTCTATTCCACCGGCAAACCTTACTGTATTATCAGTCGGACTCATAAAAAGAGAAAAATAGCCAAGTGGCTCTCCGGATTTTTCGCTTCGTGTTTTTATCTCAATTCTATTACTATAATGTTTATCGGTAATATCTAAGAAAAGGATAATATTATCTGTGAGATCGTTGTCAATATAATTTGCATATAAATATCTAATGTCTGATATCTTTGATGCTTGCATTATTTTTCCTTTGTTTTATTGGTATTGAGTTCATAAAAATTATTCTGTCCAGACAACGATTGAAGATATAGTTTCGGTGTCAGTGTCTACAATAGGGAAAGAGTAAAAAGATTGATTTGGATTTGAAATACTCCAATAGATTACTTTTGATTGTATTGTCTCATCATATTTCTTTCTTGCTTCTTCCAGCAGAAAAAGACCCCTTTGTTTTCCATAAATATTGTGTAAGGCTGAAAGGGAAGCTATATAAAAATTGCCGTCTGAATAACTTAAGAACGGTGCAAAAATGATTAATAATCTACCACTTCCGTATTTATGCGTTTTGAAAACAGAAGCATGGATGGTTCGACCCCCTTCCGCTAAAAGACTGAATTTTGTAAATGGGTTTTCAGAAAGAAAATTTTCTTTTTCAAGAGGCAAATCAGATACATCATTCGTTGGATATAATGAATCGATGTAATTTGCTAAAGCAATTTTTTCTTCTTCTGACCAAGAATTATCTTTATCTGCATTATTTAAATAAAGATAAACTAACAAAATAATAAATAATGAAGCAATTGATAAAATAATAAGTGACTTACTATCAAATTTATTTTTTCCTTTTTCAGAATTATTGTTGGATGTTTTCATAGATGGTAGTCTTTCCAATAACACTATACAAACTAATCACGTTGAAATAAAACAGTCTGAATTTCATTTGCTTTCCATGTTAAATAATCATCATGCTGAATGTCTCCATCAACCAATAGTTCGTTCACTTTTCCTTCACGAATAAGTTCATCTAATTCTTAGATTGAAGAAACATTATACTTCCGACATGTAGCAATTCGTTTAATGTTAATGCTTCTCAATTTCTCTTGAAGCAACGAACGAATGCTGTTTTTCAAGAAATCTTCCTGACTAACATCAAGCACATGAATCGCTTTTTGTTGTAATGTCTCTAACGTAGCTGTTTGCATGATTCAACCTATAATATTTCTAAAAACAAAAAACTTTAAACCAATTACTCAAATGCCGCTAACCCGGTAATATTCTCTCCAACAATCAGCGTGTGCATCTCGTGCGTCCCTTCATACGTCTTTACTGATTCGAGGTTTGCACTGTGGCGCATGATTGGATATTCATCGAGGATTCCGTTCGCGCCGTGAATCTCACGTGCAATGCGGGCGATTTCAAGTGCGTGGTAAACGTTATTTCGTTTTGCAAGTGAGATGTGTTGGAATTTTGCTTTGCCTTTATCTTTCAAGCGACCAAGTTGGAGACAGAGGAGTTGTGCTTTGGTAATCTCCGTTACCATGTGAACAAGTTTATCCTGAATCAGTTGGAAACCGGCAATCGGTTTTCCAAATTGAATTCGGGATTTAGCATAATTCAAAGAAGAATCATAACATGACATTGCCGCGCCAATCGCTCCCCATGCAATTCCATAGCGCGCTTGTGAGAGACACATCAACGGCATTCTCAATCCATCGGTTGCGGGGAAGATGTTTTCTTTTGGGATTTTACAATCCTGAAAAATTAATTCAGACGTGATGGATGCGCGGAGAGAATGTTTGCCAACCATTTCAGGAGCGGTGTAACCGGGCGTTCCTTTTTCAACTAAGAAGCCTCGAACAACGCCATCAAGTTTTGCCCAGACGACTGCTACATCGGCAATTGTTCCGTTGGTAATCCACATCTTCGCACCATTGAGAAGATAGTGGTCGCCTTTGTCTTCTGCGCGCGTAATCATTCCGCCGGGGTTGGAACCGAAGTCAGGCTCTGTTAAACCGAAGCAACCGATTTTTTCTCCACGCGCAAGTTTCGGAAGCCAGTAATCTTTTTGCGCTTCGGACCCGAAGGTGAAAATCGGGTACATCACGAGAGCACTTTGCACCGAACAGAAACTTCGCACGCCGCTATCGCCGCGTTCGAGTTCCTGCATCACTAATCCGTAAGCGACATTGTTCATTTCAGCGCAACCATATTTTGCCGGAAGCGTTGCGCCGAACAAACCAAGTTCAGCCATCTTGCCGACAAGTTCGGCTGGGAACGTTCCGGCACGATAGTGTTTCTCAATGATGGGAATGATGTTATCATCAACAAATTCGCGGATGGTATTTCGGACAAGGATTTCCTCTTCGGAAAGAAGGTCATCCATTTGATAATAATCTAAGCCTTGAAATTTCGTCATGGGAGGTCTTTCGTTGTTTTCAGATACAATAAACGCCCTGACAAATCAGTCGAGGGCGCGGTAAATTTTGTGGTGCAAAATTAAGAAAATCAGACGGGAATAAAAAATATCTACGCGCGTTCTCGTAGTTGGATTTTCATCTCATTTTATGAATGCAGGGGAGCGGGGTGCAGGGTGCGTGGGAGAATGTTTTGAGAAGAGATGTGAGATATGTGATATGTGATGTGCGAGTGTAATGTATTCTCAATTTCTTAAACCCAAACGTTCATTGTTAGAAGTCGGGCAAGAATCCCATATCTCATATCTCAGCAACACATATTGCATATCAGGCGAAATAGTTCATCATCTTCGAGACCAACTTGGCAGTAGTAAGGTCGGGATGGTGGACACCTTCCACCGGTGCAAGTTCAACTACATCACATGCAACGACAGTTTTTCTCTTGCCGATTTTTCTCAGTAGTTGCATTGTCTCCCACCAAAATAAACCGTTTGGTTCCGGTGTTCCGGTTGATGGCATGATGGAAGGGTCGAGTCCGTCAACATCGAACGTAACATAAACATGGTCGGTAAGATGTTCGAGAACATATTCATCCCACGTCTTTAAAACTTTGGTGTATTTTCCCTCGCGGATTTCATGAGCGTAAAGAGTTGTTACACCTTTTTCTTTGATGAACTCCGCTTCTTCTTTACACTGTGCGCGAATGCCGACTTGAACAACCCGGCGCGGGTCAAGAAACTCGCACACACGAGCCATCACCGATGCGTGACTGAATTTATTTCCCTGATATTCCATTCGCAAGTCTGAGTGAGCATCAATTTGCAGGACGGATAAATCGGGATAGGCTTCGGCATACGCCGCTATTGTTGCTTGTGAAATTGTGTGTTCGCCTCCGAGCGTTACAACAAACTTTCCTTTTCCAATCAATGATTTCGTTGTTCGGTACAAAGTTTCTAACGCTTCGACGTCACTCATTCCGTCAAAGTTAAGCGGTTGAAGCGTTGCAATGCCGAGTTCCCTGAACACTTCACGTTGGGTTTCTTCATCATAAAATTCTACAAAATGAGAGGCTTCGAGAATTGCGTCCGGACCATCAACGGTTCCGCCGCCGTAACTGACAGTTTTCTCATACGGTGCGGGGACGACGACAATTTTTGATGAATCAAATGAGGAATATTCTTCTTCGATAGCGAGGAAGTTTTTGGAAATATCAAGCGTGTTAAACATGGAAGTTCGGGTCTGAATTTTAAGCGGCTGAATATAACATGATTTGATGCAAGTTTCAAAACTTCTGGTCATTTGTAATTGGTCATTAGTCATTTGTCATTTGTACACACGACATATTGAGTAATGACCATTGACAAATGACCAATGACATTCTGAGTATCATTCTCAAACACGAACAAATAACCGTAATGAAAATTGTTTATGAGTGGATTTTCTCCTAACTTCACACCGAACTTATGAAGCATACAACTGCATATTACTTTTTGCTCGGAGGAGCGTTTGTCTGGTGTTTGCTTCTTTTCTTGCCGCCGCTTGCGGTGTTATTTGATGCATCGCTCTTTGCAACTCAATCGTACAAAATCTATTCAAGAATTTGTCACCAATACGATTCACACTCGCTTCACTTGTTTGGAGAAAAATTGGCAGTGTGTGCGCGATGCTCGACAATTTATTTCGGATTTTTCTTTGGCGTCTTGCTTTCTCCGCTCATCTCAAAAAAGTTTTCATGGAATTCCCGATGGCTTTTAGTTGCACTTCTCCCGATGTTGCTCGATGTCGTCGGTAGTTGGCTTGGCGTGCATGATAGTACGCTCGTGACAAGAAGTATCACCGGCTCGCTCTTCGGAGTTGCAACCGGAATAATTCTGACTCCGTATTTCATTGAAGGATGTGTCGAACTCTCAACAAAATATATTCACAACAAAAAAACTTACTATGAATCCCAAACCTGACAAAACTATTCCCGCTCTCTATGGTGGAATCATCATGGGAGTTATTTCGGCAGTACCATTTCTCAGCATCATCAATTGTATTTGTTGTGCCGGCGTGATGCTTGGCGGGATGCTTGCCGTGATGTTTTACAAAAATAATTTTACTCCCGACACAGCACCGTTTACCTCCGGCGATTGTATGGCGGTCGGCGCTCTTTCCGGTGTGTTCGGAGCAATCATCGGTTCAGTTCTTGGAACATTTTTCCTCGTCATTTTCGGAAATATTATGGGCGAGTTCATCATGCAAACATTGCAGAACATGGATTTAAACATACCGGAAGAAGCATGGGAAGGAATGGAAGAAGGGTTTCGCGAATCTGCTTCCATCGGACAATTTTTCATGAGTCTCTTTATCTCATTAATAATTGACCCGTTGTTCGGTTTGCTTGGCGGATTGATCGGCTACAGTATTTTCAAACCGAAACATCAATACATGCCGCCGCCGCCAATGACTCAGCCGCCCATCATGAATGCTTAATTTCGAATTTCGAATTGCCAACGGCTCGTAGAGTGAATTTCGAATTGCTCAAGAGGTTGTCACAATTGTTGGCAACCTCTTTCCTGTTTTTATTCACTTCGTTCGCTCAGGAAGTTGAGAAGAAAGATTTTGAAATAACTTCTCATAAGGTTCGTATTCAACTCTTTCCTTCTTCTCAGGAAATAATTTGTTCGGATACTGTCACAGTTAGAATTCTTAACCGGAAAGCAGAGAGTATTGAATTCGGTCTCGCACCGTTTTTCAAACTGAAAGAAGTATGGCTTAACGGTGAAGATGCTGATTACGAACGAACGAAAGGTGAAGTCAAGGTAGAAGATATTCCCGACACAGTGTTTGATGTTGTGTTCGATTATGAAGCGCGGATGAATTTCCGGACGGAATATTCAAACCTCGGTTCGGAGCGGGCAGTGTTGAGAGATGAGGAGATTCTTCCGCGCGGTAACCGCAACGTGAAGAATGCCCGATTCACCATCGAAGTTCCATCAGATTGGCAAGCGGTTGCGCCGGGGAAGTTAATGAGTCAAGATTCTGTCGGTGGCGTGAATGTATTTGTGTGGGAATTGAATCAACCTGTTCCGATGCTCGGTTGGATTTGCGCGGGAAAATTCAAACAGGAAAAGAAGGAAGGAAGCGTCGCTCCGATTTCCACATTTTTGTTTGAAGAAGATTCAGCACATGCGGCACGAATACTTTCGCTGACCGACTCTGTGCTGAAGTATTACAACAGGATTTTCTCTCCGTACAGGTTTCCCAAATTATCCATCGTTGAAGTGGAGAATTGGGTCGCGGGAAAAGCGGTGCTTGCAATCGCGACTCCTTCAATGATTCTTGTAAAGAAACTCGCGTTTGAAACGGAAGACGAATTCAACAAGTATCCGATGATTTTGCCGCATGAAGTTGCTCATCAGTGGTGGCCCATCACCGTCTTCATCGAAGATAAAGATGCCGCGTTTCTTTCGGAGGGAATGTGTGAATACTCAGCGCGGCTCTTCAGCGAGTCGTGCGGGAAGATGACCGTGCGCGATTCGTTGGTGAATCATCCTCTGCTTCGTTCGCTTATCACCCGCTCGCTCAAAGGATTGGATATTCCGCTTCAGCAACGCGCGGATTTACGCGCAATGCCGACGCATTATCTCAAAGCATCGTTCGTCCATAACATGCTGAGGAATCTTTTGGGTGATTCATTATTTGTTGAAATGTTGCATCAGTATGCGAAACGATTTTCAGAAAAGACTGTGACGATGGAAGAGTTTCAAAACCTTGTTGAAGAATTATCGGGCAAAAAGTTCGATTGGTTTTTTGAACAGTGGGTGAAGGGGAAAGGAATTCCCCGAATGAAAATCTACAACGCGAAGGCAACACAGAAAGAGAACAAGTGGCAGACAAAAGGACGTGTACGAATCGTCGGGTATGATAAGTTTACGACCTTTGTTGATGTTGGAATTGAAACGCCATCTGAAACAGTGAAGACTCGTGTCTGGCTTGGCGCAGATAGCGGGGGGAATTACAAGAACGATGTCGGCTTTGAAACGCTCACGAACGAAAAGCCAACGTTCGCACGGCTCGACCCGAACGGCGATGTGCTCAAGTTCAGAAAACTTCCCGTCCGTCTCGGAGATTTGCGCGAGCCTTCCGATGGAGTGATGATTGTCGGGACGTTGAGTAATACAGAATATCTGATGCAACGCGCGCAGCATGATTCAACGGAAATGGATATCGCCGGTTGGTCGTTCACTATCAAAGCGGACACGGCAATTTCTCTTGCAGATTTGCAAAACGACAGAGTGTTTCTCTACGGCAAACCGAACGAGAATAGTGTTGTCGCCGAACAGATGCAAAAGTTTCCACATCAATTCAATGGCGATTCGATTGTCATCAACCATGAAGCGACGTTTGATAGTTCGCTCACGTTTATTCAGGCAATAGAAAATCCATACATCGTAAACGGCATCATGTGTTGGATTGCGCCGCTCAGTCACAAAGCCGAACCGGAGTTGATGCCCTACGACCATTCATGGATTCTCGTTCGCGGGAAAGAAGAAATTGTTTCCGGAACGTGGGAGGTGAAGGATGAGGAAGTGGTGGTTGAGGTGAAATGATATGGGATTTGGGATATGAGTGGTGAGATGTTTTCAGTTAACAGTTATCAGTTGGCTGACTAGTTCTGAAAAAAGAACTGAAAACAAGATAATAAAATAAATATATTCTGAAAGAAAAGGATTTTATTCCTGAAAAAAAGGAATTTATGCCTGAAATAAATGGGAAAACACGGAAGAAAAATTATTTATTTCCGGAATAAAAGGAGAAAACTTGGGAATAAAATAAATTTATTCCTAAAAAAAAGGAATTTATACCCGAAATAATTCAGAAAATATGGAAAGAAAATAATTTATTTTGGACATAAATTCAGAAAATACGCGAATAAAATAATTTTATACGCGTATTTTCTGAAAAAATGTCTGAATTCTGAGAAAAAATATTCGAATTTAAAGTAATTTAGGCAATTGTGTGTCGCAAATGATAATTTTCGATAGAGTTAAACAATAGGAACATAGCCTTTCCATTGTTTTATTAGACAACACAATTGATGATTCGGATGAAATACGTCCAGGTGTGATAGCAGATTTCGATAAAGAGGGCTCACTTGTTTCTATCGAGATACTGAATGCCTCAAAAAAAGTGTAGCGACTCAATGAAATTGGATATAGTCAGCAGGTC
Source organism: Ignavibacteriota bacterium (assembly GCA_016212665.1). NCBI lineage: Bacteria > Pseudomonadati > Ignavibacteriota > Ignavibacteriota bacterium. The sequence goes on along the minus strand of JACREZ010000032.1, from coordinate 117,069 downwards.
TTAAAAGTTACTTGAATGGACTAAACAAAAGTCTGTAAAAGTCTGATGAAAATATTTTAATAATTGTTTCGGGGATGTGGGAGGTGAGGGATGAGGAAGGGGTTGTGGAGTGAAATGATTTGGGATGTGAGATGTGGGATATGAGATTTGACTCAGTAAACAGTAAACTTTTTCCATTTTATGCTTGACATTGAGAAAAATATTTTGCAAATTATGATAGGTTTTTAAGACGTAGTTATTGTTCTTTGAAAATGCTTGCGATGAATTGGGAAAGTACGGAAGCAATTCATCGTAAAGCGGGTTGGGCGATGCGCAGATGTTTTCCATCACCCGGCATTGAGACAAAATGGGGTCTCGTGTTGGATATAGATTTAGAGTTAGACCTCTATTGTCCCGGTGCAAAAGGGATGATGGAGGTTTTTGTGTTTTATGGTATTTGCCTGATTGATATTCATTGTCAATGGTGAATTGTTAATTGACAATTCATAATTCACCGTTCACCATTGACCATTAGTAACATTGATATTTTGAATACTTGTAAACTTTATCTCAAAGGAAAAAATATGAAACGGTTAAATATTTTTATCATTATTATTCTTCTTCTCAATTTAAACTGTGAAGATTCAAGTGATGTACAGATTATTCCAATTGATACGCAGACTCCACTTGTAAAAATCACTAACGATTTATATAGTTCTGATGTTATGAGACACGACGTATCCATAGATACTGCATGGATAGTTGTTGATACTATTTACATGAGAGTGGGTTATAGCGGTGGATGCAAAGAACATACGTTCCAGTTATATGCATTAAATTATTTTGCTGAATCAAATCCGCCGCAAGCAGAAGTTGTATTGTCCCATAATTCCCAAAACGATCGTTGCCGACAATTCATTACCGATACACTGCGTTTCAATTTATCTCCACTGAGAGTATTGTATAAACAGATGTATTCACGACCGACGGGAAATTTATTGCTTAATATCTATGAACCGCAAGCAACAACTGTAGCTGTTCAGAATGTCAACTATCATTTTTAACACAAGGGCACGACTATGAATATCAAACTCAAACAAACAATTTGTATCATCGCATTGGCTGTTCTTCTGCTCTCCGGTTGCTCAGAAGATGAACCAACGTTGACCGAAAATCCATCGCCGGATTCACCAATCATCGGAAACTGGAAAATTACAAACATTGTGTTGGTGAATGAAGGGATAAAGACAACCCAATACGATACAATTGAGAGTAGCGGAGAGTTACGGCTCAATTTCGATCAGACAGGTTTTGTAAAGAATGAAAAATATTTGTACGGCAACATAGATGACAAAGTAGTTCCGCTCAATTGGACTTACAACAATTCATCACTTGGTTTAGCATTTTCCGATAGTTCATACATCCCCGTACAGGTTATTTATTTGAAAAACGGTAAGATGAAGTTTGTTATTCCCTTTATCAGTAACTGGTCGAACAGACTCTATCGGATAGCGTTATTGGAAAGAGAAAGACGATAACAGAGAGTCCCACTACATCACAAATCTGCAATCGTAAATCATCAATCAAAACTATGTCAACTATCAACTACATTTTTCCGTCAACTCATCCACGATTTCAAGAGTATCTTACAAGGTTTCGTCCGGCGTTTGATGTTATAACTCAACAGAAGAATAGTGTTGTCGAATTGAGAATAACTCCTGAAGTAATTATATCGTTGGATAACTCAAAATGGTCATCGCTCATAGCGCTTTCACAACATAAGAGGGAATGGCTTGAAGCGTTGATGCTGAATTGTCAATTTACATTTCATAAAGATGCCGAACTGACACAACCATATAAAGAAGGGGAGTGGCAACGCAATCCTGATATTCAATCGTGGCTACGGAACCTTGGAATGACTGTTCCGTTTTCGATGTATTTCCTCCGCACTCCAGAGCAACGATTTATTTCTGTGGTCGGGGCAATGCTTTCGAGCGATAAGACAATCATTACAGAAACCGATCAGGAAAATGTTGCCCAGTTTCAATTTACACCGGAACAATTACGACAATTAGATAGGCGAGTTGGCGAGGGGAGTGTGTTGTTTTTACATTTTTGCAACGGAACGGGAGTCAATCCGAAACCTGCAATCGAAGCATTGCTTGCTGAGTTTCAAGTGCCTTTTAATTACGACATCGTGTATGAACAATTTCAGAAAGATTTGAAGGTTGGTTTTGAATGGGGGATAAAGTTCTTCGACCAATCGAGGAATAATTAAACAAATCTGAAAGACTAAAATAACAAATCTCAGCAAAAAGACACATATTAACAGGAGGAAGTGGCTTAAGGGAAATGGATAAGTCGCACATTACGCTTTTGTATATACTCGGCTGTCATGGTCCCACCATGACAGAATACTCTTACAACAAGGTTACGAATTGGTTCATAACCTCCTAGTAAGATGGACTAGAATAATTAACTTTCCACATTTGTTTAAGAACAACTCTCCGCGTATATTCTTGGCAGTCTAAACAAGAGAGTGCTAAGTTTTAAGTGCTTTCTTGTCAAATCTTTAAAAATTCAGCAATATTTCAATAATCAATTATACAAAGGAAACTATGAACATAAAACCTTTAGCAGACAGGATTGTAATCCAACCTTCTCCTGCCGAAGAAATGACAAAAGGCGGGATTATTTTACCTGACACAGTGAAAGAAAAACCTGTTGTCGGTGAAGTTGTTGCCGCAGGTCCGGGACGACGTGGCGACGATGGAAAACTTATCCCCATGGAAGTGAAAGTGGGAGATAAAGTATTGTATGGTAAATATTCAGGAACGGAAGTAACACTCGACCGTCAGGAATATTTAATCATGCGTGAATCTGATATTTTTGCAATTGTTTAATAAGGAAAGGAATAACATTTATGGGCGCTAAAATCATTACGTTTGATTCAGACGCACGTGCCGCTTTAAAGCGCGGCGTTGATAAACTCGCTGATGCAGTGAAAGTAACATTGGGTCCGAAGGGACGCAATGTCGTTATAGATAAAAAGTTCGGTGCGCCGACAGTTACCAAAGATGGTGTTACCGTCGCGAAGGAAATCGAACTCGAAGATCCGATCGAGAACATGGGCGCACAGATGGTTCGTGAAGTTGCAAGCAAGACATCCGATGTCGCAGGCGACGGAACAACCACAGCAACTGTTCTTGCTCAGGCAATCGTTCGTGAAGGTATGAAGAACGTTACCGCAGGCGCAAACCCGATGGACTTGAAGCGCGGTATTGACCTCGCCGTCCAAACCGTTATTGCTGATTTGAAAAAACTCAGTAAGACTGTTGGCGATGACAAGAAGAAGATTGCACAGGTTGGCGCAATCTCCGCAAACAACGATGCAACAATCGGTAATCTCATTGCTGATGCAATGGAGAAAGTCGGTAAAGATGGAGTCATCACTGTTGAAGAAGCAAAGGGAACCGAGACGACAGTTGATGTAGTCGAAGGTATGCAATTCGACCGTGGTTATCTTTCGCCATACTTTGTGACCGATGCAGACACGATGGAAACATCACTCGAAGACCCGATGATTCTTATTCACGATAAGAAGATTAGCGTGATGAAAGATTTACTTCCTGTGTTAGAGAAAGTTGCTCAGTCAGGTCGCTCGATTCTTATTATCGCAGAAGACCTTGAAGGCGAAGCGCTTGCAACATTGGTCGTCAACAAACTCCGCGGAACACTTCGCGTCTGCGCAGTGAAAGCCCCGGGTTTCGGTGACCGTCGAAAAGCAATGCTCGAAGATATTGCAATCCTCACCAACGGAACAGTCATCTCCGAAGAAAAAGGATTCAAACTCGAGAACACTCAACTTTCCTATCTCGGTACCGCCAAGAAAGTAACGATTGATAAAGACAACACAACAATCGTTGAAGGCGCCGGAAAGAAAGAAGACATCAAGAAGCGTATCAACGAAATCAAATCGCAGATTGACAAAACAACATCGGACTACGACCGTGAGAAATTGCAGGAACGTCTTGCAAAACTTTCCGGTGGTGTTGCCGTGTTGAAAGTTGGCGCTGCAACTGAAGTTGAAATGAAAGAGAAGAAAGCACGCGTCGAAGATGCTCTTCATGCAACCCGCGCAGCGGTTGAAGAAGGAATCGTCCCCGGCGGTGGAGTTGCTTACATTCGCGCCTTGGCTTCACTTGAAAAATTGAAAGGTGAAAACGAAGACCAATCAATCGGTGTCGAAATCATCCGTCGTTCACTTGAAGAACCTATTCGCTGGATCGTTACCAACGCCGGCTTAGAAGGTTCGGTCATTGTCAATAAAATCAAAGAAGGCAAAGATGATTACGGCTTCAATGCACAGACAGAGAAGTACGAAAATCTCGTTGCCGCCGGTGTTATTGACCCGACCAAAGTTACACGCATCGCATTGGAAAACGCCGCAAGCGTTGCCGCTTTAATTCTTACAACTGAAGCGACAATTGTTGAAAAACCTGAAAAGGAAAAGGCAATGCCTCCGATGCCGGGCGGTCACGGCGGTATGGACGGAATGTACTAAGGTAGTACAGGAGTATCTTGCCCGCCAAAGGCGGGTGAAAGTACAAAGTATTTGAGTACTCAGTATATTTGAAAGCCCTCAATCTTGTGAAAGGTTGAGGGCTTTTTTCTTGTATTAAAAGTACTCAAGTTGACCGCTTTTCTGTAGCGTTACTCTACGAGTCGTAGACCATAAATGATAACGCTACATCTCACAAGCCCCTAAGTGGGACTGTTTCAGGGAGAGGTTGTCCAGAAAGTAAGTAGGACAGGCATTTGCCAACGGCATCACCATGTGACGTGCCTGTCATGTCTTTGAATATCAATTGATTTCGACAGAGGGGAATGTCTGTCCTACCATTGTTTGGACTTTTTGGACAGCCTTTTGACATATAGAGCGCGATTGTTTACGGTCATGCGGCAAAGTTGAGTTATTATTGACAATTGTTTGTTAACGGTCAACTTGAGTAACAGTATACTTGAAATAAACACAACGTGTGTATGACGAATTGTAATAACGAGGAGCCCCAAGATTGTCATTCCCACTAAGGAGTATGAAAAAGAGTTAACAATTTTCTATCATTGTGAGAAAAAATCACCCTCAGGGGTGATTCGCCGTATTGTTTTTTTTCCTACCTTCACAAAGTCAATGAAATGTTGTACTTCGCACCAATTATTTTGTAAAGATATTTCAGAAAGAGTATTCAAACTCTCCCTGAGTTTCCTGCAGTTTTCCAACAAATCATGGAAACAGTAACATTTTTTTATGAAATATTTACCGGAGTTGTCTGTAAAAAGGAAACATAAGAAATGTCGTTCTGAAAAGAACAGCGCAGTGAGAAACAACGGCTATGGAATTTCCCACTCCAATAATGAAATAGGGAAAATCGGTGGTTAAGTTATCAAATACAGGAATGATGTAGGGAACTTCAAGCGCAAAGTTCCCTAAAACAGCGATGAAGTTGGGAACTTCAGAAGTAAAGTTCCCAAGAACAGTGGTAAAGTTGGGAACTTCAGAAGTAAAGTTCCCAAGAACAGTGGTAAAGTTGGGAACTTCAGAAGTAAAGTTCCCAAGAACAGTGGTAAAGTTGGGAACTTCACGAGTAAAGTTCCCAAGATCAGGCGTGAAGTTGGGAACTTCACGAGTGAAATTCCCAAAAATAGTAGTGAAATTTTGAATAATAGATGTAAAATTGCTAAATATTTTCTAATAATTCTTCAAATAAATCTAAAAACGACAACTATATAAAAAAGGAGAAACTATGGAATTAAAATATCTTCGAGTAGCATACGAAAGAAGAGAAAAACAGAAAAAAGGAATCGAAGCGAATCAGGACAAATGGAATGGACAGCCTGATACGCTCGAATCTCTTCAAGCAGATATGGATGCTTTGCAAGCAAAGGATAGTCAAGCTGCCGAATATAAACGACTTTATCGTCAAACAGTTCAAGAAGGGCGTGAACTTGCTGCTCAAATAAACGCAAAAGCAGATGAAACGGATAATCGAATCAGGGGAATCCATGCGGCTGAGAAAGTAAAGTGGACTGAATATGGTTTGCAGTGGGAACGACCTCGTGTTTCATTAGAAAAGCCGGCAAAGCCGCTTCTGCTCACTATTAGAGATGATTCGGATGGAATCGGATTTAAAATCCGTCTTGTCGAAGCGGACGATAATGCAGAACTCTATAAGTGGGAGCGGGGAGTATCTGAAAACCCGAAGGCAATTGCTCCCGATAAATGGGAGTATCTGACGGAATCTACAACTATTGCAATTATTGATGATGATGTAACTCCGGGTGTTCGATATTTCTACCGTGTGCAGGCGGTGAATAATAAAGGGAAGGGAACCGTTTCACCGGCGGTGAGCAGAGTGCAGTAAAATAGTGGAAAGAAAATGGTGAATGGTGAATGGTGAATTGACAATTGATAATTCGTAATTGGCTATTGACAATTCTTTTTGATGTGAAGTTATCTTGTTCCCACGCTCTACGGTCGTAGACGGAGCATGGGAACGAGATAACAAAGTTCGTTTTTTGATTTCATTAGTTATTAACTCATTGCAATGTTCTTATGGAAACTTCTTTTGATACTATCAAACAAATAGTTGATACTCTACATACGACGACTGTTTCACAGGGAGATTCATCGTATGTTCCATTAACTCCTCTGCTTACGGCTCTGGGGATATTACTTTCGCTCTCCTTATTTATTGAACGATTGATGGCGGTCTTTAGTTGGATAATGGAAAAATTATTTATTGCCCAAACCTCAAGTCATTTTGAACGTCAATCTGACAAAGATGAAAGAAAGAACGCAAGTGAGAAAGCGAAAAAAGAAGCAGCTCTTCTTACCAAAACATTAGATTTCTCTACAAAAGATGAAGATGAAATCATGATTCATCCGGATTATCCGGAGGGGAAATCACGGTTTGATATAAAATATTTTACACCTGATGAGCCGGTCAATAAGATTAAAAAGACGAAGGAATTTTGGATACAATTTGTCGGCTCTTTCATTGCCGTTGGTGTTTGTTATTATTCGAAAATATCTGTTTGGGGATTACTGCAATGGTCAGTTGCAGAGTTCACAAATAGCGTTTCACTACGACCTACAGGAGAGAATATTTTTGAATATATATTTACGGGAATTATTATTGGCGCGGGGAGTAAACCTGTAAACTTTTTAATTAAGTTTCTTATCAACCGGAAAATAGTACTTTCAAGAGTAAAAACAGAACCGTCATCCGAGAGAGAAGAGGAGAGAACAAACGTTTCAAAGGAGGAGAAAAAAGAAGGGACATCGGTTTTCTTCCAACCTACCAGCGTCGTTACACCCTCAACAGTTGAAGAAATAGTTGGATTTACGTATGATGGAGGAGACAGGCCATGGCGCTTGGAACATACGCACAAGTGGCAACAGGGAGTGAACATAGATCTCATCGTGTATCATCATACAACTATGCACTCGGATGCATCGTTTGCAGAACTTGTAAAAGAGTTTGACAGAAAAAATTGGCTTACAGGGTATCATTGTGTTGTGATGAAAGATGGAACGATTCACATTCTGTGCCGATGGGATAGGTTTGGAAATCATGCACTGGGTTACAATCAACGTTCGCTGGGAATCGCGTTACAAGGTAACTTTGAAACAAATCCTGCTGTACCATTTTCTAACGTGAAGGGTGCGAAGGGAATACTTCACCCAACACCGTTGCAGATAGAGAGCATGGCGAAGATTACTACGCTCTGGTCTCTGATGTATCAAGTTCCTCTCGTGTTTGAACGTGTTGCAACAGCCGTGCATCCTGTAGGAATACTTCCACACAAAGCCTTAGCAAATAAATCTTGTCCTGGAAGTAATTTTCCATACGAAGAATTTCAAAACAAAGTACGTAGTTATCATGGGAGATGGAAGAATGACCAATCATTTCAAACAGCATTAGAAACATTCAAGCTCCGTTTCCAGACTCAAACAACTTTTGCATAGGAGTAATTATGGAATATACCGATGTCGTCACTACCGTTACGTACCTGGCATTCTTGTATCTCATTATTAGTATTTTCATTGAAAGAATTATTGAAGTATTGATTTCATTTATTTCTTTTATCGAACTACAATCGAAAGGTTTTCAGAAATTTTGGAATGATCTTGCAGAGAGTTATCGCATACGGCTCGATGCACTCTATGGATTACATGGAGTGAATGAAAAATCAAAACAAATACTTGATTGGCTTTTGTGGAAAGTCGTGGTTGAGAAATCAAATCCGGGCGGGCGCGATTGTATTAGTGCAGAAATGATTCGATTTAATTATGTGAGAATTTGTTCACGTATTGCGGCGCTTCTCATTTCGTTCCTTTTAGTTACCTCGCTTTGGAGGTATTTGGATTTTCTTAGGTTCTTTTATCAATTTACACAAAGCACACAATTCCCGAACGGTTCTGCAGATATTTTCAGTAGAATGTTAAAGAACCTGATAGAACATGAATGGGTTCGAATTGCCCTGACATCTATAGCGTTGTCAATCGGTGTCGAACCACTCCATGATATTATCAGCAGAATTGAAAAGTCAGTTACCAACAAACTAGAACCGGTGAAAGGAGGTCAACAATGATTTCTGTGTTGCGCTCTCTCGAAGTATTTGATTTTTTCTTTATTCTCATCGGTTTGGGGTTAATCGTTTGGTTTATTAAGGATTTCAAAGTAACGAGCAAGGAGGGGATATTTATTTTGCTCACACTCACTTCCATTGGTGGATATGTAGGATGGCGAGCATGGAAACGGAAACGCCTTCTTGAAGAGCTCAAGGAGCGTGAAGATGCACTGAAAGAAACAGAGAAGAATCTTCAGGAATTGTTAGAGCAGAAAAAGTTCGCTGAGCAGGATTATCAACAGGCAAAATCAGAATTAGATGCGGAACGAGTTCACATGGTTAACGCGGTAACTCAAGCAGAAAAAGAGTATGCAGAGAAGATGGAAGAAATCAGAAACAAATATTCGAATATGACTCCGGAAGAGTCAGTTAATAATGCAATCAAAATTTTAGAACAATACGGAAAGGAATAACTATGCGGTACATCTTCTTGTTCATTTTATTATCAACCACCATACATGCTCAGGATATCCTTATAAAAAAGGGGAATAGAGAATACCCGGGTAAACAACAACAGGGAATGTGGCTCGTTACAATGGATAGTACGGACTATGTTCTCTTGAAAAAGAATTCTCTCGATTCATTCGGTTTTATTATTGACAGTCTCGAAGCAACCATAACGTTATTGACGACGAAACTCACAGCACAAGAAAAAGTGATTGAGAAATGTGATGCGTTTGAGAGGAAGTCGGATTCACTTCATGTGTTGAACAATCGAATACTTGATACGCTGAACGTACTATACAGAGGATACAAAGGGCTGTATGAAGATGCAAAGAAATTGATAACAGGAGAGAATTTTTCGTTGTTCCTCGGAGGAGGAATTGTTCAACTTCCTTCCGACGATTACCGCCCGGTTCTTTCACTCGGCGCGGGAATCGGGAATTGGTTCGGGCAATATAGTTTCGGTTCAGGGTATAAAGGTATTCTTCTAGGAGTACGATACGGTCTTCCATTTTAGTTACCTGATTGTGTTTGAAGTTGATAACATTTGAATGAAGATAATGCAAAATACGTTTACTTTTTTTTTCAAAATTAAAATAGGAGAATAAACATGGTCAAAGTAGCAGTTGCAAGAAAAGAGCATAAAGTTGAAGCGCTTAATGATGTTCTTGAAAAAAGTCAATTTGATACTACGCTTCAAAGTGTTTTTGAAAAATCCGGTAAAACGGATAAGTCGGCATTTTCGATTGTTATTAAACCCAATATGATGGTATTCTCTAATTTAACTGAATACCGGACTGTAACGACTGACGTCGAGTTGATGGAATGTTTAATGCAACATATTCGCTCATTAGGTTTTACAAATATCAAAGTTGTCGAAGCGCAAAATGTTCTGGCATTGTGGCTCAATGGACATACCGTAAAGCGGGTTGCGAAGTTGAGCGGTTACAGTAATAATGGATACGAGGTTGTTGATCTCACGGAAGAATCAGTCGACACAAACTACCGGTGGCGCGATGCGAAGGGTAAAGAGACGGTTTGGAAACATCCGGTTGGGAAAAGCTGGCGTGACGCGGATTTCAGGATTTCATTTGCAAAATGTAAAAGCCACGAATCTGATTACATGACACTTACTGTGAAGAATGTGTATGGATGTTTTCCTGCCCGCGATAAACATCAGCAATATCACATGCAACGGGAAGTCCCTGATGTAACGGCTTCATCGGTTTGGACTTTTCCAATTCATTTCGGGTTGATTGATGCGTTCGTCGCAAGCGATGGGTATCAAGGGTATAAAACTCAAAAATATCCGAAAGAATTAAAAATGATGTTTGGAAGTTCTGATGCAGTATGTGCTGACTTGGAGTGTACCAAGAGGGCAGGTATTCATGGGACAAAATTGAATATCATCAGAAAGTATCTTGAATGGGCGCGAGATGGAAAATATCCGGAGTATGAAGTTGTCGGTGATCAATCAACAATGTTTACAGATATTATTCCTCACTGGCAAAACATCTCCGATGAAATCGTTCAACTTCAGAATTTCACGGAAGAATCGCTCGTTGTCAGTGGAGTGCTAAACGTGAATGCGGTTGATTATATAGATTTTCATTTATTTCCTCCTAGAAATTTATCATGGAGAATCGGCTTGATTTTCATGCGCCTACTTAACAGTATTCGTTGGCTCATAAATAAATTAGCAGGGAAAAGAATTTGGTAACGAGAAGAATGTAAATCTAAAAAGGAATAAATATTATGACTTCACAAGAACCTGATGTGGAAAAAGTATTTCAAATAATTGGTGATACTCTAAAACATTTCAAAACAAAAGAAGGGATTATTCTGTTAAGTAGTTTTCTACTGTTGGTGGTTTGGGGTCCGAAAGGCGATACCATCCTGTTACCATTGTTCAACCAGTGGTTAATGCCCGATCAAGCCGATAGAGCATTTCAACTTCAACTTGTTTCCTACAGCATCGGTTTACTCTTGTTAGTTCTCATTCCTTTTCTTCTCATCCACTTCAGGTTCCATGGGCGTTTCGTTGATTACGGTTTAGGAATTGGTGATACGCGATGGGGTTGGATGACGTTTCTCGTAATCGTGGGAATTTCTCTTCCGTTGTTTTACTTCGGATCGATGAAGCAGGACATGTGGAAAGAATATCCGCTCATCTATCGCGGATTGAACACGGACCAGATCAAACAACATTTCCGATGGAACGTATTTCTTATGTATGAACTACTCTATGCCTCGTTCTTTTTTATTATCGAGTTTACCTTTCGCGGGTATCTCCTGTTCGGATTGAAAGAACGATTCGGTCGGTATGCCATTCTTATTCAGATGTTATCGTACACCGCATGGCATCTCCCGAAACCCGCGACAGAACTTGTCGGGACTCCTGTGTGGGGAATTGCAGTTGCTGCTGTAGCGCTTCGAGTGAATTCACTTTGGTACGTGTTTCTTGCGCATTGGCTTCTCAATGTATTTTTAGATCTTCTTATACTCAGTAATCGGGGTGTTATTTAACCATGTACGACATCGCATTGCATATCAGCAGAGGTCATCCAATCCTCAGTCCTGAGTTCGAAAGAGAAACAGACAGGTTGACACATACTGTTATTCGAGAAGGAAATGCTGTTACATTGTTGCCGAGCGGTGTAGAATCATATCAAAAAAGATGGGAACTTATTGAGAATGCAACAAATACCATTCACATCGTTGCCTTTTCTCTGATGCGAGATGAAACAAGTTATCGTCTTCGGGATATGATAGTAAAAAAAGAAAAGGAATCTGTTAATGCGCGACTCATCTTCGATGATGGAGTGATGTACAGTACCTTTAGCGGTGGAATCCTCCGTTCCATGGTGAAAGGAGGTGCAGAATCAATCCGTTACCATAGCATGTTTCGCAACCTTATGCCGGATTTGAAATCTTCTCATCCTTTTCTTCAATTTAAAAAAAATCTAAAAACAAAGCTTCGAAGACATTTTCATGAAAAGTATATGGTGATAGATGGGCGGGAAGCGATACTCGGTGGCATCAACTGGGGAAACAAATATGCGTATGGTGGAATCGAGGTAAAAGCATGGAGGGATACAGACGTTTACCTCGCCGGACCAATCGTGTCAGATATTCAACGACGATTCATCAAAGACTTTTTTCTTTACCGTGCCATGGCGCAAGGAAAGTACAAGTGTGATACGTCACTTGAAAAACTCTACGAGAACGTTCGTAACATGGAATCCGAATTCATCAACAAACAATCAACGGTGCTATTTCCGATGTTGAATTCTACTGGTCCGTATCGTGTACGTTACATCTCTCACAAACCATACGATGAACAACGATTGCCAATCACGAATGCGTATTTGCAGATGTTTCGCGCTGCACGGCATTACATTTTTTGGGGATGTCATGGTATTCGTCCGCCACGGATTATTGCCGAAGCACTTGCCGATGCAGTACAACGGGGCGTTGAAGTCAGGCTCATCACAAATTCCCGGAAAGCATCACGTACATTGATGCTCAACGGGTTGATGGGATGGATGTACTGGGAAAGCAGCAATCATTTTCGTCGCCTGATTCAAAATGGCGTCAAAGTGTTTGAATGGCAGAAACCGGGAGCGTTTCATTCAAAGAATTTGGTGATTGATGATGTTGTTGCTTCTGTCGGTTCTTACAATATCGCATCTGGTTCAACGTTTTATCATACAGAGAGTAATGTCATTATCTATAATCAAGAATTTGCAGAACACGTACGACGTCAGTTTGAAATTGATTTGCATGATTGTCGGGAGATCACAATTGAGAACGCTAAGGTTGTTTCTTCAAAGCATGATCCATTCCTCCGTCCATTGGATGAAAGAACACGCTGGGTTGATCCATCATTACTTCCGGATTCAATCCGAAACGAGTTGCACATAGTACATGATCAAGCGTAGGAAAAAGGAACCACGATGAATAAAAAAACATTATTTGAAAAATTTTTGACTGTATTTGGAGATATAAAAATTTTCAAATGGCCCCTTTTTCTTTTATACGATCCCGGAGGTTATCTTATCAAGGGAAAAGATATCAGGTGTGTCATCAATTTAGTGAAACCCGGCGATATCCTCCTTCGAGGATTTAAGAATTATCTCGATGGTTATTTTATTCCCGGCTATTTTAGTCACGCGGGATTATATGTGGGGAGGATTCTTCCTGAAGACGCCCGACATGTAACGAATGAAAAAGGGGAACAGGTCTTTCAGGCAGGAGAGCAAATGGTTATCCATTCGATGGCTGAAGGCGTATTCGTAGAAGATGTTTTGAATTTCTGCCGGTGTGATTATATGGCAATTATGAGATTCCCTGATTATATCAAACCCGATGCAAGAATAACTCTCCCGCTCGTCCCTCAAAAGGAATTTTCAAACGAAGAAATAGACATTGTAACAAAACTCAAGTCGGGAGTTAGTGTGCCGTTCCAAGATGTTTTTCCCATCGTCAAACGAATTGCGTTAGGATGTCTGGGCAAAGAATATGACTTTAAGTTTGATTTTGAGAATTTTCATTCGTTATCATGTTCAGAACTTATTTATTATTGTATAAAAAGTTTTGGTTCACATCTGGATATAAGAACAGTGAAAAAGCGGGTGTTATTCCTCTTCGAAAAAACATTACTCGAACCTGATGCGTTCCTACGGTCAAAGTTGGAAATGATTTGGAAGAGTCCAACAATAAATGAACGTAAACTTCGTCAATGTATCAAAAGTTAATTCCTCATCTATTTATCTTTCTCTCTCATTTAAACAAAAGGAACAATTATGCCGACACTTAAAATTCTCACGTTCAATGTTAAAATGCTTCCCGGTCCCGGCGGTGAAGAACGTGCCGCGAAAATTATCAAAGCCATCAATGCGAACAAATACGATATTATTTGTTTGCAAGAAGTTTTTGATGAAGACATCAGGGAAATGTTTGTTGAAGGGTTTGGGCGAACCTTGAAGCACCAAGTTCCGAAATGCCATGATAATGATCTATTTAATGAAGATAGCGGGTTGTTCTTTGCATCAAAGCATCCAATCGAAAGTTGGGGATACAAGGAATTCAATGAATGTTCATTTACCGATTGCTGGGCTGATAAAGGAATCTTTGGCGCACGGCTATCATTCACCGATGGTAAAAAGCCATTCACGTTCCTCTTGTTTAATACTCATCTTCAGTCAGAGGTTCAGTACCAGCAGACACGCGTCTCACAGCTACGGCAACTACGACGGTTCATCGGACATGCTCTGACTCAACTTGATGTACATGCGAACGAGAATGACAAACCGAGAAATGATATTGCGGTGATGCTCTGTGGAGATATGAATGTCATAGGTGATGTAGACCAGGAATATAATTCCATGAAGGGAAGTTTGGGATTTCCAAGAGATTTATTCAGAGAGAAAAGCAAAATTACAATTCCGGGTTACACGTGGGATTGTAAAGAGAACAGCAACATGATACCGGATGATGATGGTGACCGACTTCGACTCGATTACATGTTCGCCTTCAATCGTTTTCCAACGGACAACGGGCAAGGAACTCTGTTACGCAACATTTCCTGTACAAAAGTATCTGTGCAGCCATTTGCCACGACACCTACCACACGGCTTTCAGATCACTTCGGAGTTGAGGCGGTGGTGAAGGTGTGAGGTGATATGAAGTAACCCATCCCGGCACTTCCATTCTCCGAAGGGAAGGGAGTGACATACTTTTGAATATTTTCTCAATGAAATGGTATGAAACAAGAATTGAAAAATAATATGAATCTCTCCCCTTCCATACACCTGTCCACTTTGGCGGAAAGTAGGGAAAGGACTGGGGTGGGAGGGGGAAGGGTCCCCTGACACGAATGCAAAACTAATTGAAAGAACAGCATTATGCTCGACGACATAAAAAAATCTATACAACTGACACTTTACGAAAGAATATCCAGCCCCCTTTCGGGCGCTCTTGTGTTATCATGGTTTGCATGGAACTGGAAAATTATTTATTACCTGTTTAATGATGATATGAGTTTGAGAATCATTGATAGGTTGCAGTTTATTGAAGCAAATTATCTTGATATATCAAATACAATTTTGTTTCCGTTACTCTCTGCAATGTTGATTGTTTCGGTATATCCTTTTGCCTCAACAGTCTTTTTGAAAATTTGGTTAATACACAAGAAACGACAAATGGATATTAAGAACGAAATTGAAAAGAATCAACTGCTGACATTGGAACAATCAATAGATATTAGAAAGTCAATTCAAAAACAGGAAGAAGAGTTTAATAAAGTTGTCGATGCGAAAGAAAAAGAAATCGTAGTATTAGAAAATCAAATAACAGAGTTAAAGAATGAAAAAGAAAAGCTGTTGACTTTAGAGCAGACTTTAGAGATTAAAACTTCATTACAAAAACAAAAAGAAGAGTTTTCAAAAGAAATTGATACAAAAGATGTAGAAATAGTCTTGTTAAAAGATAGGATTACAGCATTTGAAAAAATAAAAGAAACATATGAGCAACTTCTTGAGCATGACAAAAACATTACTTTTGAAAATGAAACATTGAAGAAAGAAGTCAATGGTTTAAGTAATAGAATAAACAATATTGATAATCATATTAAAGAATCTCCTTTGTACAAAGAATTGGATAGAGAATTTCGACGTGTGTTAAATAACGAGAGTGAATTGAGTTTGAAACTTAATGACATAAAAAACCAAAGAGAAGAATTGATTAATCAAATTCATGAATTAAAACACGATAATAATCAGCTTACTGAAAAAATTATACAACTTGAAAAAGAATTATTAAGCATTAAAGATGAAAATACACCTTCACAATTATCTAAGGAACTTAGAACAATTATTTCAAATCAACAATTGAGAAAACATTTCGAAACAATTATAGAACTTCAAAATTCTAATCCCCCATTCTTACCAAGAACTGCAATTCCAGCAACAGCTATACAGTATTTTCAAACACTTGGTCTCATGCAGGATCAGGGTGGTTTATTTATCTTAACCCCTAAAGGGAAAGAGTTTGCAACAGAATTTGTTTTGAAAGTTTTTGATGATGAATATCAAATCAAAGGAACACAACCATGACCCAACAACCCGAACAAAATAATAACACAATACTTCCACCCGATATCCGGCTTGATTACACAAATCAATTATCGGAGACGGATGCAATGATTCAATCGTTTGACAAGTATTATCAGTCAATCAAACAGAATGCGTTTGGTAGGATACTCATGAAAAGTCTCGGCATCGTGATTGAGTTTTTCTTTTATGCACTGTTTGTCCTTGCGTTTACAGGATGGATATTTTCCCTTACACTCAGTCTGCCTGCCTTTACCCAAGACCTCGGCAGTGGAGTGACAACAACAACGACTGTACAAATTGAAGCAGTTGATACGCTCTTTTTTGTCCTGCGGCTAACTGTCTTTTTGGTTGCCATGATGTTTCTCTCCGTCGGGCTTCTTTTCCGGTATATTAGAAAGAAGAACAATGCAATCTATAAATGCGGGGAACTGCTTGATGAGTCGCTGAGGAAATTGCGGTCGAGAGGAGAGAAAATAAAATTCATTCTCCATGCATTGAGCTAATGAACACATTCGCGGTCAGAATTTGTCTAACAAAAGAAAGTTCAATTCGTGATCAGACTTGAACATCATCGAATATGAATGTTGGGACGAACAGTAACCACTGTTGAAAAAAAAACAATATTACATCATATTCACATACAATAATGAAAGGATAGTTATGGCAAAAAATAAAACAGAAGCGTTGGATGTTCACGCAACGAAAATTTACAATTTTCTTGACAAGTATTTCCCTTCCATGCCGATGAAAGTAAAGGTCTTTGTGTATAAAGGCATGTTTATTTTGTTAGGTTTGATTATTGGTGTCATGCTGTTTTTAGTCGTGTATCCTGTAATTACAGAAACAGACGATTTAGTTATTAGAGGAGAAATAATTGGGAGTGATGAAAGGTCGTTGCCGATAGGATTATTACAGTATGAGGCGATGGGTGACGGAATGTTTATCAAGAAAAAAATAAAAGGAAGTGTCTTTGTCTATGAATGGATACTTCATATTCCTAAATCCGATATGAATCAGATGCAAACGTTAGTTCTTGCAAAATATTTTGGCAATAGTCAAGGAGGATGGGAGACATACGGTGAACTTCGTTTTAGCGCTGAAGATTTGTTACATCATGTCGAAAACGATCGTGTAACAATGTTCATTGAATATGCAGGTTCGATACCGATGAAGATATTATTTCGGGAAAAAACGAATAAACTGACATCGCATCGTTTTTTTCCGATCGATGTTTTCAATATAGCGTATGCACAACCATTTCTACAAGAAAAAACCATATCTTCCGAAGAAGCGAAAAAAATCTTAGACAATATAAAAGTCAAAAAAAACCCGTTCGAACAACTGAAACTACAATCAAAACTTTCAAATGTTGAGACTCCCTTTTTACAAGAAATCGCAGTGACGGTGAGAGATAGTATTGCCTCAGAGAGTTTTGAAGAATTGTCATTGTATCTTATGGCGCTCACAGAACATGATTCGGTCGGAACACTGACATCGGCAGGGACACGTAAAGATATTTTGTCACAGGATTTTTATTTCAAAGCAGTGAGTTTGCTCGATTCCGGAAGCGCGATCGAAAGAAAAAAAATCGCATCGTTTCTGTACCGAATACAGGATTCTCGTTCCATAAAACCATTATATAATAAGTTTTTGAGGACGAACGATCTCGAAGCAAAGGGATTATGTGTTTACGTGCTCGGTTCATTTGCAAACAACAGCGATGAGAATGTACGCGATAGAGTAAAAAGACAGTTAAACTTATTCTACCAAAACGAAACCTCGCTTGAGGTAAAAATGATGTTACTAACGACCCTAAAGAAATATGATAATAAAGAGAGTGTCTACCATTGAATTATTATGGAGTTGTATAACGACTTGACACGAACTTTCAGGGTAATCATCCGTCACGGAAGATCTTGACGGTACAAGAAATGACAGATTTCATCATACTCAATTCATAAAAGGAACAACATGACAGCATTATTTTTAGGCGCGGGAGCATCGGTACCATTTGGGTATATGACGACGCCACAAATCTTCCCTTTAATTTTACGGGAATTATCAAAGAATAATCTTTATAATAAATTCAACACAGAAACTGAAAATCAACGGCGAAGGGAAATCCTTTCCGGATATTTAAATGAAATGTTATCGGGGTTAGAATATCTTCAAGAATCAATCAACCAATCGAAGGAATATACCGGCGATGGAATATTTTGTATGTCCGACGTAGAGAAGAATTTACCTTTAATTACAGAAGTTCTTTCCATGCTTGATTTTTCTCTTTCGGAAGAAAAATCGCTCACATCCCGGTTGTCTGGATATCAATTGACAGAATTTCGCCAATTGCTCGACCAGGCAATATCATTTTTAATCGTTCAGGTTTATCAAGAACGATATGAAAAACTATTCCCTGCTAATAAATCCGTGACAGGAAAATTTATCCAATGGATAATAAAACAACTGCAAGAAAATTCCTTGGGTGTAATTACAACGAATTATGATATTGGAATTGAAAGTAAATTGTATGAATATTATCAAAGCAATATTCTAAAAATAAGTAACGAGTTTGATTTTGGTTTTGCATGGCGAGATGTGGAGCCAGGGACAATTCATGACAGAGCAGTCAGTGCAAAAGTTCGATTTTACAAACTGCATGGCTCCATCAACTGGTTATATTGCGACGTGTGTGATCATATGTATATTAATTTTGAAGGATCAATTGTTCATCAGGCATATAAAAAGGACGATGATTATTTTAGTACATGCCATTGTTCCAATCGCCAACTTCGCTCAACTCTCATTGCCCCGTCGTTTGTCCGGGAAAATCATAATCCAAATATTGTAGAAGTGTGGTAACATTCCCTCGAATTTCTTCGGTCTTCAAACACATGGGTAATAATTGGTTATTCTTTACCACAGGAAGATATCGGGATTCGTTCTTTGTTTATCCGAGCCTATCAGGCTCGGGAATTAAAACCAAAAGTAATAGTTGTGCAACATGGTCACGAAGCTGAATTACGATATCGGCTTCTCTTTCCAAAGTGCGAATATTATTCAGATGGTCTGGAGGGATTTGTCGGAAGGATTTAGTTGAGCTTACCCTCATGTGTTCTTGAAGTCCATCGTTCCTAATGAGAATGAATAGTTATGCTTTCGAGATGAGTTGGTAATAATCCCTAAGGTAACAATAGTGTTCCAATGTTTGTTTCCTCAGAAAGGGGAACGTGACGCTTTAAAGAGGATTAGTTTATTCCGATTTTCTGTAGTATTACCATAAATGATTAGTAAGCCTCGTAAACGGGACTGTTTTATGTCGTCCGATTTTATTGGACTTGATTTTACTGGCGTGACTGTTTATGGTCATGTGGCAATATTGAGTTATCTTAGCAATTATTATTAAACGGCCAACTTGAGTTAGTTTATTCTAGAACAAACGCCTCCGGTACTTCCAGATTCATTAAATACTGTTCGAGGTTACCTAACGCTTCATCAAAATGTTGACGGTAGTGTTCCGTTTCCCGAATCATGGATTGCGCTAATGTTTTATAATATTCAATTCCTGAAAGGAGATTGTCCTTAAAGGTTTTCAAATATTTATTCTTTTTCTCCGTCACGGAACCGATGCTATCGGTAATTTCTTTTTCCAGATAATCAACATACAACTTCAACTCGTTGATGAACATATTTGGTCGGTGCAATGAGTTGAGAATATTCTTTCTTCCGTAAATGTGGTCAATCATTTCTCGCAATGAAAATGTATTGGAGAAATATGCAAGATTGGGTCCGGGGCAAATTGTAACTTCCTGAATTTTATGCGGTGGAGGAATTTCGTTTTTCAGATATGCAGATGTACCGAGGTATTGGCAGATACATTCCTTTTCAGTCACTTTTTCTATTTGCTTTGCAAGAACATCGGGTGGAAGTTGTTGTTCTGTAAGTTGATTGATTTTCAAATTCTGATATTCCCGTGAAGCAACACAAATGGGCTTTTCAGTAAATTCAGTATTGAACGATAAATATTTATTGAAGCATGCGCTTCCGGGATTTCCGTTTTCAATTCTTTTCTTTTTTTCCTGTTCGGCAGAACTCTTTCTAAAATTATTAAACAGCACACCGAGAGGCGAAGTGTTACTTAAGTAGTAATCCTCTTGTTTTGCTGAAGCAAGATTGTGCAGGGTTTCTTCATCAACATTTGTTACTTCCGGCACAAGTAAAAACGGGCTTCCCCAGCCCGCGCTGTCAACTTGAAAATGTTCCAACAGAAAATTATGTTCATTTGCTGTACCAATGCCGCCTTGAACGGAGATTTTCACATTTGGCTTGTGCGAAAACGTTCTCATCTCTTTTTGGAGAAGTGAATGGTTACACATCTCCAACAGTTCGGCGGTTAATTCTTCTTTTTTATGTTTGAACTCGTCCAATATCGGAGCGAGCAGATAACCATCGGTCGCAAATGCATGGCCGCCGCAATTCAAACCCGATTCGATTCTGTATTCGGAAACCCATAATCCTTTTTTTGCCAGAAATTTACCCTGAATAAATGCTGACCTGAAATCACTTACCTTCAGAGTGATTTTCTTATTCAGGTTTTGATGTTCATCCGGGAAAAAATCTTTGAATGTTTCACAGTAGGTGAACAGGCGTGGATTCATTCCCGCAGAGAAGACAACCGAAGAACGAAGTTGACTGTTTGCAAATCCGCGAAGGGCTGCCATCGCATCCGAATACTCAACGGGTAATGCATCTCCCGACTGAGAATAATTTGTTCTGTCGCATTTGGTCATAATGTTTACATCAATAGCACCGGCGGTAATGATTTCACGGAGCGATTCCTGAAGTAACAATTTCTCTTCTCCTGCATCCAAGTTCATCATTTGGTCGAAGAGATAGCGTAGTGGAGAAGAAGAGGGAAGCAGTTCAAAATACTTTACAATATCTGTCCCGTCTTCAAATTGTTCAGACTTAATTTTTTCCATTTGTCTGAGGAGGATTCTTTCTAACAAATTCAAATACTCAGTCACGCGGCGGGAACGGCAATCGAACTCGTACTTCCCGATGGGGATGTACTGTTCGTTTGCCTGCATGCAATGAAATTTTCGCATCTCCTCCAGCAGGTTATCTTCAATAATGGAAACGACAGAGTTAATTCCGAAGCGTGCTACTTTGAGCGGCGTGTCCACGGTATACGCCAAGCCCATGACCGGAATATGGAAAGAATGAAAAGAAGAAGGAGACATTACGAGGTAAAATTATTGTAGAAATTCCGGTAGAAAAATAGATTTCTATCCGGCGTTGAGATGATTGAGGTCGAAGAATATTGAGAATGATTCAAGATGAGTTTCTCTGTCCGATTAGCTCCAAAATTGTGAGAACTTCACCGTTAAGTTGTTGAAATACGGATGCGTATTTCCCGACAGGTCGTTGACCGAGCAACGTAAGAAGGACTAACGTAAGATATTTGTTTCAGACATGTTCATCGTTCGGTAACAGTATAACGAATATCTTTGCTAATTTCAATTTTGATTATTTGGAGATTTGGTTTTTACTTGCCTGTTTTTTGTTGATTAATGAGTGTTGCGATTTGGTTTAACTGTTCTAATGGTATAGCCTTTAACGTTTCGAGCAATTGGAATGAATTCTCATCCCGTAATAATTTTGTCAGAGAATGATTGTCGGTGAGGGTGGAACCATTATCCGGTTTCCAACGAAGGAGGTCATTGGGAGTGCAGTTAAGTTTGTCGCAAATGATTTCGATGTGGTCTAAGCGGAAAATGCGGGTATTGCTGTTTATTAACTTTGTTGCAGATTGTGGAGAAATTCCCGCTTTTACTAAAAAGGAGTATGGTCTATCAATGCCACGAAGTTTGCAAATTGCTTTTAGGTCGAGAGTTAGCATAATGTTGTTTGATTAATTTGAATAGAGGATGCTAAAAATAGAAAATAGTATGCAATAAACAAAAATTAGTATTTAACTAATACGAAATAGGTAATAACAAATAAAAATGAGTATGAAAGAAATTGAAAACGTGTTGAAACTAATCAAAAACAGGAAGGAAGAAACCAAAATGAAGATGTTACAAATAGAAAATAGGATGAAAGAAATAAGAAGCGGAAGGATGAAAATTGATTTTACTTGTAGCATCATGGAGTATTCTTGTGGCAGAGGCAGATGTACACGATACCTCATAATGGACGCCATGCCTGCGGCAGGCAGGCTGGAGCGTCAGGCACTTACGTTACAACGGAGACGGTTGTAATGAGATGTATTTGCGCCGTTGATAATTTGACCAAGCCTTACACGAAAGTCGTTCAAGGTCGAGACAAATTTTGTATGCTGTTTGAAGGCTGATAATCATCTTCTCTCCAATGTGTCCGATGGATTGAAAGACTTGTTCATTGTACTTAGCGTTTACCTCTCTGGAAGCGAAGTAAGCACCGTTGTGATGTTGAATTGAATTTCGAATGTAGTAGAACAGATCAAGGTTATCCTTTTCTGTCTTGGAAAATCCGAAATCTCCTCGTTTATAGTCTAGACTCTGGTCATCGGCATTGTGTGAATAATTGGGGTTGGGAATGTCTTTAGCGATCTGTTCGAAAGTAATCCAAGACCCGACCAGTATCGATGTGAGAATGTCTTCCATCAGATTGTGATAGAGTTCTTCGTTTTCGAGCTCAAGGGCCTGAAAGAACAGTTTTTCGTTGCCAAATTCGTGCTTGACTTGCGCAATGACATCGTTGGGAATCTTGGATCGAGCAATGATTGGATGACTGTCTTTCTCACCATGAATCATCAGGAACTGAAGAATCTTTGTCAGGAAAGTTCCTCGAATAACCTCGAAGTACCCGAGAATCTTGGCTTCGTCAAGGTTGTCAACCGTCTCAGTTATCGTTGGCATTTGGCACCTAAGTAAATATTCCTCTTAATTCCTTGTTCGGTGTTTTGCTTGTTATACGCCGGCACGTGTCACTTCATTCCTTGATCAATAACATTTCGGCAACTCCGGAAAAAAGGATACCGATTCGCTTGGTGTCCTCTCTCCATCCGGGCTTTGGATCATTCATTATCATTTCGACCGAAGATATGTAATCCGGCGAAAGATGATTCAAGACAAACTCCACGAACCTCGTGACAGTGCGAATGTCGGCAAGAGCAATCTCTGGCTCAACACCACTCAGATACTCCTTGATGCCTCTTGTTGCAAAATCCTTTTGCGTTGTGAAAAGGGGAATTGTTCCATAGAAGTACGCCTCGTCATACTTCAACCTCAGCGGGTCGATGTTGCCGTGGAGAATATCGTTTCTACGATTCATTAATGTGTGGAAGTCCTTGAATGAGTCGCTTGACGCATCGATTGGTTTTGCAAACCCTTGGCAATAGAGATGTAGACTTTTGATTCTAATATCTATCTGCTTATTTATCAAATCCTTGTATAGTCGCTCATCGTTCTTGATTTCTGGCTTGGCAAGACTGAATATCAGCAGGTTGACGAAAGACTCACCAAGAACGGGAGCAATCATCCTGATGCTGGTGCCGAGTAAAGCACCTTCACGGAATACCACTTGACAACGCTTGGCTTCGGCTTGCCATTCTTCCGCTTCTTTCTTTGTAACCGCAGTGGTAGGTGTCCTTGGCAATTGAATCTCGTCGAGTTTCAGACCCTGCAGCCTGTTCTGCAAATCATCAAGGATGTCAGACAAACGTTTGTATGGATTGATGAAAAGAGAGTATTTCTCCAACTGTTGCCGCACCGCCTTTATTTCTGGTGCACGATGGGAGATGTCTTTCTTGATGTTCTCGACGAGTTTCTCCTGATCAGCCCGAGAGAATTCAGGAACGTGAGTAAACGAGACCTCAATGCGTGATGTCAATCCAACAATGTCGATAGGTATTGTGCCTGTTCGCAGGGTGTAATGCCATTGAATCAAATTGTCGGTTGAGTTTTGTCGGATCAACATTGTTGGACCATTGGGCGGACCGAAGCGTGCCCGGATGTAACAGAACAAGTCGAGTGGAGATAGACTATCAGGAAGAATCCAACGTGCCATCTGCCTGCCAACACCGTCCTTTGCAGGAAAATATGCCGTCTCGGGATTTTTGGGATTTGGTAGTTCCCAAGTCGAGAGATCTAATATGGAGTCAACAGCTGCTTTCATTTCTCACTGACACGTGCTGGCGTATAACTACTGTAAGTACGCATTCCGTATATCTATTCAAAGTAAGGAAGATAAACGTGATATGTTTTTGAATAATGTGTTCATTATTGAGTGTGAGTATAACAAATATCCTTTCTATTTTCAAGATTCGGAGATGGAATAATTTTGTTTTTCATGGTTGGGACATCCCCTCTACGAGTCGTAGACCTGCCCCTCCCGGATTAAATTCGGGACAGGCTCTTCAAAGGGGGAATTTTTATTTTAGTACCAACATCCGTTTTGTTTCTGTGAACGAGCCGGATGTGAGTTTGGCGGTTTGCTGAGTATCGTATCACTGCAATTTACATGAAAACTTAATGTTCATTTCGTCTATAAATTCAAAGTCGTTAATGCACCTTACAGCCATGTTTTCACATACATTCGGTATTTTTATTTTGTTTGAATTAAGCGCAGTAACCTTTTCTTCTTTTGTAACAACAGTCGCACTTTCATTCATTGCATGCGCTATCAACCAAGGGTCAGCTAACGACCTTGACTTTGTGTTGTCAACTAAATTTTTGTGTAGAGGATTTTGAGAATATATGGATTGCAAACATTTGGTGACAGGTTCATCAATTTTGTGAATTGGGATGTTACTATTATTTAACCAATGCGATAGGTCATCTTCAGTCCGAGTTATTTCTTCATAAACTAACGCAGGGAGAAAAATCTTTTTTTGGATTCCCAACTGATTAAGAACATCCCAATACTCGGAGCAAAATTTGGGTGAATAGTATTTTAGCCAAGCTTGAATAAGTACATTGGCATCTAAACAATATAAATCTGCCTTTGTGCTCATTTATATAACTGTGCCTCTAATTTTTGAAATTTATTGACTCGAACATTAAGTAAATTACTTGCTTGAGTAGGTTCAATAAAACCTCCACGAAACGCATCTAAAACTGTTTGAGTAAATAGCCGACTATTTCTATTAAGTTGTAAGAGAAAATAGTTTGGACCACCGGGTTTTTCTTTCTTCTTTTGTTTTGCTTTATTTTCTGCTTCTCTTTTCAGAAAAGCGTTGTATTCAACATCCGCTTCTCGCTTCAATGCTTGATAAACACTGATTGAAATAAGATTGAGGTTTAACGCTCTCACTAAAAAAGCAAATGAACTAACCCCTAATTTTTTTGCAACCTTAAAAACTTCCATTGAATTATCAAAAGTGTTTTTATTTATGTTGTTCATGAAGTTTTCCGGTATTAAAGCATGCGCAGCAACTTCATTGCAAAACAACTCAATGGGGTGAAACTTATCTTTATTTTTAATTTCCGGTTCAATGTTGTTTGAAATACCAGTTTCAGCTATCCAAAGATGTGCAAGTTCATGTACAAGTGTGAATAATTGTGGTGCATTCCAATCGTCAGAGTTAATAAAAACAAAGGGTGCAAAAGGATCTGCAATTGCAAAACCTTGAATTTCTTCTGAATCTAATTTAAGTCGTGAGTGAATAAAACTTGTACGTGAAATGAATACTCCGTTCGACTCTGCTTTGTCTATCCATTCTTTAATTGGATTTTCAGTTTTGTAGTTAGCCGGGGTAATGCCAAATGTATTTAATATATCATTTGCAACATTTACCGGATTGTCTTTAATTGAAAATCTGCCGACAAATGGAATTTTATTTTCATTATTTTCTTCATTCAGTTCACTTATCCATGATTGTTTTTGTTGAATCTCACGGATAATAAATACTGAAGCAGTGCTTAATGATTTTGAGCCACTCTTTCTGAAGTCTTGAAGAGGCTGAAAGTCTTTTGGAATTTCCGGTAAAAAGAATAAAGCAAAAGGTCTTTTGTAAGCTTTTGCCAAGGTTTGTGCTTGTCTAATGGTAGGTTGGTTAGTTCCTGTTTCCCATTCTTTCAGTTTGTCGACAGATACAGAAACTTTTGCAGCAGCAGTTTCTTCGGACATTCTTGCCGATTCTCTTGCCCATTTAAAAACGTTTGGGGTTATGTATGCCTTGTCTGCCATTGAATGTCGAAGGTACAAAAAGAATATTAATGTTGTTTCAAAAGTAGTGTTTTGTTATAACTGTGATGTCTTTTAGTATGACTGCTAACTACGCAAGTATGATTTACGTAATATGTTTTTTTGAAGACATGTTTGTTGTTCTGTGACAGTATAACAAATATCCATTCTATTTTCAAGATTCGGAGATGGAATAATTTTGTTTTTCATTGGTGTGACATCCCCTCTACGAGTCGTAGACCTGCCCCTCCCGAAATAAATTCGGGACAGGCTCTTCAAAGGGGGAATATTTATTTTAATACTATCATCCGCCTTGTTTCGGTGAACGAACCGACCGTTAGTTTGTACAAATAAATTCCGGATGCGAGATTCTTTGCATCGAATTTGATTGAGTGAGAACCTGCTTCTTGTTTTCCATCAACTAAGGTTGCAATTTCTTTTCCAAGAATATCATACACCTTTAATGTTACATAATTGTGAATTGATAATTGATAATTGATAATTGTCAATGGATTAAAGGGGTTGGGATAGTTCTGATTCAAAACTACTTGCTTAGGGAGATCGGGAGAAGTAGTATTGATGATTGAGATTGACGATTGACGATTGACGATTTGTACATTGGTTATTGATGTTAATTGAGTTTTTGATCCATCAATTACTACGGAGATGTTTTGGGAAGCGTCAATAATTTTTGATGAGACTTTGATTGGATAGTGTTCTGAAGAAATATGGATGGGAATTTCTGCCGGATGTGTTTTATCAAACAATGTGACGAACTTGTTGGTGGAGTATCGGACATCGAATGCGCCGCCGGGAGGAGTGGGGGGCATCTCGAATTGATTACTGTTGAATTTTGATGACGTAGTTCCGAAATAGAGTGTTTGTTTCTTTCCCCGTGCGTCTTCAAATGTGAGTGAGTTGAGTTGTTCTAATTGTTCCTTCACACTCAAAGATTTTGGAAATACTATGTTCGATTGAGAAAGAATCAGTTCTCCTGCCTGTAATGCTTTCACCCAATATCCGTGCATCGGTTTAATGGTGTCGGTAATGTAGTAACCATCTTCATAACCGAAGATAGCAGACGTTGTCAATCCGGAAACACTCTCGGTAATTTGGTTGACAGAAATCGGAACGGAGAGCGAACCGATAATATTCCATCGCGCATTAACCTGTACGGTATCTGTGAAGATAGAATCGCCTGCAATAAATACATGTTGCGGTTTTTCAAATTTCAACCAGTAGCCGAAACCATTGTACAGTGTGTCACTGATTTTATATCCTTGTTCGAAACGATATGCTTCGCTCAAGGCGGTAGGGAAGAGGTTCAACTTCGACGCATCATTTACAGAGAGGTGAAGGGAGACCAAGTTCCAATCGCTGAGCACATGCGGTGCGATGATAATCGAAAAATATTGAGTTGAATCAATGACGGAACTATCGCTGAGATGAATGAACCGGAGTTTCGCAGTCTCAGTCGAATCAAACGGAACTGTCCAACTGAGTGAGTCCGTGTTCGCAGGAAGATTTGATGCGATTGTTTGCCAATCGGTTCCGTTGTTGGATGAATATTCGATGTCAACATTCGAGCAATATCTTTGCGTCCATTTGATTTGATATTCTTTTCCGGCAATAAGTGTCTCACCGTTTTTTGGATACTTGAGATTGAGAACAGGAACTCTCGGAAGCGAGCGTTGGTACAAGCCGTTCCCGAACGTTGATGCCCGAAGTATTCCGGTGATGTTTGAAATGGTGACATCAGTTATCATCGTGAGGGGCATTCCTGCATTGAAGTCGTTCCAGAATTCTCCGCCATCGGAAGAGTGATAGATTCCAAGGTCAGTTCCTACAAAAATATCTTCCGGGTTTTCCGGGTCGGTGACAATGGATTGCGTCGGAACATCGGGAAGGTTTGAGGTCAGGTTGAGCCACGTTTGTCCTAAGTTTGTCGTCTTGAAAACATGAGAAGTTCCGTAGCCGGAGTATGTCAGGAAAACAGTTTTGCTGTTTGAATAATCAAAATGAATATCGGTCGGATAGCGATTGGGAAGTGAGCCGGTTACGTTCGACCAATTTTGTCCGCCGTTGGTTGAAACGAAAATCTGAAAGAAAGGGGATGAGTTGTAACTTCCTGTTCCTGTTGACGCCATCAATGTATCTGAACTCAACCACGAAACGCCGATTGCCGAGACTTGTGTTCCGTTAAACCAGTTTCCGCCATTGGTTGCAAACCATGAGTCGCCGCCGTTGGTTGTTTTATACACCACCTTTGTACCTGCATACAAAATATCAGGATTGGAAGGGCTAATAACAAACGGCGCGATGAAGTTTGCATTACTCGAACCGGTTGGAAGACTTGCAGAAATACTTCGGAATGTTAAGCCGCCATTTGTTGATTTCGAAATTGTCAGATAGACATATTCATCAAAGACAATGTTATCGCTTCGCGGGTCAACTGCGCACCAACCGCCATCGCCGCCGTCAACTTTGTTCCATGCAGTGGTTCCGAGATATTTTAGCACTCCGTTATCCTGCAATCCACCGAACGCGATGTTTTCATTCAAAAAAGAATTTGCAAAGCCGGGATAAAACTGTGTCGTGACGAGTCCGCCGTTTCTTCCGGAGAAAGTTTCGCCTCCATCCGTTGATTGAAATACGCCACCATCAGTTCCTGCATAAATGATATTCGGGTCGGTTGGGTCAATGGCAATTGCATGATGGTCTGCGTGAGCATAGAGTGAGTCGCCTTCAATTCCACCCGGCGCGATGTAATACATGTAGCCATGTGTCCAATCTGTTTTTCGTGTGAGGTTCGCTCCGCCGGAGATTGATTCATACAAATCAATTCCACTGCAATACACAACGTTTTCATCTTGTGGGTTTACGGCGACAACATTATTGTACCAGCCCTGCGAGCCGACATAATTAGTAGATGAAACTTTCGTCCAGGAAATTCCACTATCTGATGATTTATATAAACCGAGAAGCGTACGTGTTGAACCACTACTGATTCCCGCGTACACTATTTGTGGATTTGATGGAGAGAACGCGAGAGCAGTTCTTCCAAAGTCAGAGAATGTCGGAGAATAATTTGTAATGAGCGTCCACGTTGCACCCGCATCGGTAGTTCGGTACATTCCCGGATTGGGGGACGAGTTTAAGTTGCCGTGAGAAGAAATCAACAACGAAGTATCGGAAGGACTCATCACCAAATCCATTGTCATCACGACTGAGTTGGAAACGCTCCATGTTTGTCCTGCATCGGCGCTTTTGTAAACACCTTCACTCGTAGCAACGTACACGGTGTTTGTGTTGAGCGGGTTGAGAACAATTTTTTGAATTGCCGTGATTTGAGAAAAAGTAAATGTGAGAGGAGTTGTGTTCCATGTTGCGCCTGCGTCTGTTGATTTCAAAATTCCCATTCCGTATGATGCTCTCGCTCCCGGAGTTCCTATCAACGGAAAATGATAATAACTGATTTCACCTGTCCCGATGTACATGACATTCGGATTTGCCGGGTCAATCGTGATTGCGCTGATGGAGATTGTCGGGAAGCCAGTGTTGACGTACTCCCATGCATCAGCGCCAATTCCTTTTGTGGTTGATTTCCATAATCCACCGCTTGCAGAGCCTGCCCAAAGGATGTTTGTGTTTGATGGGTCAATTGCGAGCGAAAGAATCCGCCCGCCTACGTTGTTCGGTCCGATAGATTCCCATTGAACTGTTTTGCCATTCGGTTGTCGTTTGGTTTCCTCTCGTTTCATTTTGCTTGATGCGTACCGATGAGCCTTCAATAGCGATTGCGATGCAATCATCCCATCTGAATTTTCCCGTTGACCATACCACCAGTTGAACGCGTCAAGCGCGTGACCTTCTTCCTCCTGTTCGTTTTTGAATGAGTTTGAGTTTTGAATGATAATAAAGAACGCAAGTACGAAGCATACGATTGAGGATGCAACGCTGAACAAAAATTTTGTTTGATGATATAGTTTCATGTGCCAAGAATATATTTCAAACATGAGAGAAAAACAATGTCAGGCGACATGACATTTTAAAAGAAGAACGAAAAAGTCATTTTGGAAAAGTGACTCAAGTTTGATTAAATTGGACACGATTAACCAATGAACACCACAGCCGTTTATAACTCCGTAGTCGAAACCGATACTGAACTTGAAGAAGATATCGGAATCGGAATGGATTTGCCATCCCGGGTAATACTCTTTAATGATGATATTCACTCATTCGATGAAGTCATCGGACAACTTATCAAAGCGATTCACTGCGACTCCATACGTGCAAACGCGATTGCATGGGAAGTTCATTCAAGAGGTAAATCAGCCGTGTTTGAAGGGGATATGCCGAATTGTATCCGCGTGAGCGGTGTGCTGGAAGAGATTGGTTTGCATACACAGATAGAAGTGTAAGAATGTTATGAGTCGTTCGAGGAGAAAAACTCCAATAAGAGGTATCACGACTGCCGAATCTGAAAAGAAGGATAAACATATCGCTCATAAGAAATTTCGAAGAAGAATGAAAACATCTTTGATTTTGAAATCCGAAGCGGGGCAGGTGTTACCCGAAATGAGAGAGATAAGCGATGTTTGGACAATGAGTAAGGACGGCAAAAAGTATTTTGACCCAAAGAAATATCCAAAACTAATGAGAAAATGACATCCAAAGAAATCAGACAACAATTTTTAGAGTTCTTTAAACAGCGCGGACATACGATTGTTCCGAGCGCATCAGTTATTCCATACGACGACCCGACGTTGCTTTTTACCAATGCGGGCATGAACCAGTTCAAAGACGTATTTCTCGGAACGGGAAAACGGGACTACGTTCGGTCAGCGGATTCTCAAAAGTGTATTCGCGTCAGCGGCAAGCACAACGACCTTGAAGAGGTTGGACGCGACACATATCATCACACGTTTTTTGAAATGCTCGGCAACTGGTCGTTCGGCGATTACTACAAGAAGGAAGCAATCGAATGGGCGTGGGAGTTACTTACGCAGGTTTGGGGACTTGATAAAAAGCGGCTTCATGCTACGGTATTTGAAACTGATGACGAAGCAGAACAACTTTGGAAGTCCGTTACCGACATTGAACACTCGCACATTCATCGTTGCGGAAAGAAGGATAATTTCTGGGAGATGGGTGAAACCGGTCCATGCGGTCCCTGCTCGGAAATCCATGTTGATTTGACAGAGGATTTATCAGGCGGACATTTGGTGAATGCTGGCGACCCGCGTGTGATGGAAATCTGGAATCTTGTTTTCATCCAATACAACCGGGATTCAAGTGGAAACTTAACGCCGCTTCCGGCAAAGCATGTTGATACGGGAATGGGTTTCGAGCGCATTTGTGCGGTGCTTCAAAAGAAGAAATCGAATTATGATACGGATGTGTTTTCTCCAATCATTGCTCGGATTGCTGAGTTGACAGGAAAACCCTACAGCGGTGAGCAGGGAGCGGTGAGCAGTGATTCTCAAAACTCTCATCAGACAGAGATAGATATTGCTATGAGAGTGATTGCTGACCACGTCCGCATGTTATCCTTTTCGATTGCCGACGGTGGAATTCCATCGAATGAAGGGCGCGGATATGTGATGCGAAGAATTCTCCGCCGTGCCGCGCGCTTTGGTAGAAATCTTGGAATGCGGGAGCCGTTTATTTACAAAGTAGTTCAGGCAGTTGTTGATTCGATGGGTGAACAGTATCCTGAGATTAAGGAGAAGCAATCGCATATTGAACGAGTGATTAAAGGGGAAGAGGAAAGTTTTAATGTTACGTTGGATAGAGGAATAGAATTACATAGTGCAGAAGTGCAGAGATGCAAGAGTGCAGGGGAGAATATTTTTTCCGGTGAAGTTGCTTTCAAATTGCATGACACGTTTGGTTTCCCGATTGATATGACGGAGATGATGGCGCGGGAAAATATGTTGGAGGTTGATAGTGCAAAGTTTGAAGAGTTGATGGAGGAACAGAAGGAACGTGGAAGGGCATCGAAACATAAAACTGCTTCCCTAATGGGTCATGGTACTACAACTCAACCTATTCGTTTCTCAGGATATGTTAAAGATGAATTAATAACAAGGGTAGCGGGTTTTGCCCGTGATGTTGATGCAAAATTCATAGGAGTTTTTCTAGATGAAACCCCTTTTTATGCCGAATCAGGAGGTCAAGTTGGTGATACTGGAATAATAGAAATATCAAATGTACCCGTGGAGCCGTTTCAAATTAGGTCACAAGATGTTAGTACAAGAACTTATTTGGTCACTGACACATTTAAAGATATTGGACAGTATATCCATAAAATACAGACTCCAGACCTATTTATACAAGGCTATGATAACAGAATAATCCACCTTGAAGTAAAGGTAAAAATTGATTCTGATAGACGTCGAAATATTGAGAAGAACCACACAGCCACACACATCTTCCATGAAGCATTGCGTCAGGTGATTGGTGAACATTCGCATCAACAAGGTTCGCTTGTCGCACCGGATTATTTGCGGTTCGATTTCAATCATTTTGAAAAACTGACAGCAGACCAAATTAAAGCAATTGAAGAAATCGTTAATGAGAAGATTGCTGAGAACATCACCGTCAACGCACTGAACGACCCGAAGGATTGGTTGTCCATCGAAGAAGCGAAACGTCGTTACCCGAAATTAAAAATGTTCTTCGGTGAAAAATATGGAGACACAGTTCGTGTTGTTGAAATTGACCCGAAATTTTCGGTCGAACTGTGCGGCGGAACGCACGTGAAAAACACGCGTGAGATTGGCTTGTTCAAAATTATTTCAGAAGGAAGTGTTGCAAGTGGAGTTCGTCGTGTCGAAGCGGTAACGGGAGATGGATTGAAACAGCACATCCAAAAGCAGATTGAGAAAGTCGGGCAGATGGATGAGCAGATTTCCAAGTTGATTGAGGAGAAAGAAGAACTTGAGAAGCAACTTGGTAATGCGCGAGTCGAGACAGCGTCTCGACCTACATTGGGTACTGTTTCACTTTCGACAGAATCACCGACTGCAAAAGATATTGAGTTGGTTGAACATGCAATCAAAGTGAGGGAACATACAATCGAGCAGGTTACAAAATCAACTCATGATCTGAAGAAAGAACTAAGTAAGCAGCGTGTGAAGGAAGCGTCATCAAATATCGATGCACTTGTTAGCGGTGGAAGTGAAGTTGCCGGGTTCAAAGTCGTTGCGGCGAAGATTGAAGTTTCAACCGCTGACGAGTTGAAAAACATCGGAGATACACTTCGCTCGAAACTTGGCTCCGGCGTTGGTGTACTTGCATCTGTGATTGATGAAAAAGTCTCGCTTGTTTGTGTTGTTACTGATGACCTCATCAAAGAGAAAAAATTACAGGCAGGGAAAATCGTCGGAGAGATTGCGAAGAAACTCGGCGGCGGCGGCGGCGGACGACCACATCTCGCAACTGCAGGCGGGAAGGATGTCGGGAAGTTGGATGAGGTGTTGAAGGATGTTGCTAATTTTATTCACCACGGATAACACAGATACAACACGGATTTACACTGATTCGATATCTTATTTTTTACCTTTTGCATTTTTACTTTTGAATTGATTTTATGGCTCATTTACCGTTAACACTTTTGTACAGACAAAAATATATTCAGGACGAACTCGATGCAAGTGCTGAGACAAAGAAGAAAATGTTTGAAGCATGTGCAGGAGAT
This sequence comes from Ignavibacteriota bacterium, assembly GCA_016212665.1. Lineage (NCBI taxonomy): Bacteria > Pseudomonadati > Ignavibacteriota > Ignavibacteriota bacterium. The sequence goes on along the minus strand of JACREZ010000032.1, from coordinate 82,968 downwards.
ATTCTGAAGGCAGTTGATGCAATTATCGGTGCGTTCAACAACAAGAAAAAAGTGTTGTTGTGCGGCAACGGCGGAAGCGCGGCAGACTCGCAACACATTGCAACCGAACTTGTCATTCGCATGAGCAAGCCGGACAGACCGGCACTTCCCGCTATTGCGCTGACAACCGACACTTCATGTCTCACCGCAGGTGGCAATGACATCGGATTCGATAATATTTTTAGTCGGCAGGTTGAAGCGTTGGGAAATGCCGGTGATGTTCTCATTGCAATAAGTACGAGCGGCAAATCGGAAAATGTGAATCGCGCAGTCAATGAAGCAAAGAAAAAAGGGATGATTGTTATAGGATTTCTCGGAAAAGGAGGCGGCTCATCAAAAGAGTTAGTTGATATTCCCATTATCATCCCATCCAATGACACGCAACGAATTCAGGAAGGACACATTACGGTTGCTCACATTATCTGTGGGATTGTTGAGAATGAAATGTTCTCGTGATTGGTTGAATGGTTAATTGGTTAAATAGTTAATTGGTGAGTGGTTAGTTGTGAGTATTTTTTATTATTCAGTTGTCAGTATCTGAACAGGTTTACTTGAAATCTGAAACAAGAAACTTGAAGCGCATATCGCACATCTTTCACCCGCCTCAGGCGGGCAAGTATCGAATATCGTTCGATGAGTAGTCCGCGCCGTAACGACTTTCTCATTCCCACACTTGCTGTTCTGTTCGATGGAATAGCAATTGAACTCGCATTTCTGTTTTCTTACTGGCTGAGATTTCAAACCGACTTTCTTTCCTTCCTCAATGTAAGTGAAGATACGCCGCCCCTCGATGCATATGTTTATGGTTCATTGGTTGTGATACCTGTTTGGTGGGTTCTGTTTAATTCGAGAGAGATGTACGGAGCGAGGCGAAATGTTTCGCTTGCTGATGAATTTGTCAATGTGTTGAAGTTGGTTAGTTTGGGAATGTTGCTCGTGATGAGCGCGGCGTTTTTCTACCGAGCGTTTTCTTATTCCCGAATTGTATTCGGTTTGCTTTGGATATTTTCCTCCTTGTTTCTTTTCATCGGACGTGTTCTTGTATTCCAAATAGAAAAATCTTTATACAAGAAGGGAAAAGAACTCCGCAACGCGGTCATCATCGGCAACAATCAAACAGCGAACAGGATTTATGAGACACTTCACAATCACTCTTTACTTGGCTACAAGTTCATCGGGTACTTTGCTCAAACGAAATGCGCTGAGGATGAATCGCTTGCCAAAGAACACTATCTCGGAACATTTGATGAAGTATCCGATTCGCTAAGCAGGCAGAAGATTGAACTTGTGTTAGTTGCGATGAATCTCGATGAACATGATTCGCTCTACAAATTACTCCGCGAGTGTGAAGGCATCAATGTTGAGTTTATGATGGTGCCGGATATTCTTGAGTTGATGGCGGGCGGAATGAAGGTGAAAGAAATCGAAGGAATTCCTTTCATCAAAATTAAAGGGGTGCCGATTACGACGTGGGGGAGAATCATGAAACGGGGATTTGATGTGGTTGTCGGTTTAGGGCTCGTGGTCGCTGGTTCGTGGTTGTTTGGGGTGATTGCAATTGTTATCAAACTAACATCGAAAGGTCCGGTTTTTTTTAGACAAGAGCGAATTGGGTTTGATGGTGAACCGTTCGAGATGATAAAATTCAGAACGATGAACGTTGGCGCTGAGAAGTTTGACAATCAAGTAGGTCTCGGAATAAAAGACGACCCGCGCCAGACAACAATCGGAAAAATTCTTCGCAAGACAAGTCTTGATGAAATTCCTCAATTGTTCAATGTTTTGAAAGGCGAGATGAGTTTAGTCGGTCCGAGACCGGAACGTACATTTTACGTGGAGAAGTTCAAGAATATTATTCCGAAATATCTTGACCGTCACCGAGTAAAAACTGGAATGACGGGTTGGGCGCAGATTCACGGATTGCGCGGCGATACGTCGCTTGAAGAACGAATCCGATACGATTTATTTTACATCGAAAACTGGTCGCTCGGTTTGGATTTGAAAATTTTGTTTAAGACAGTCGGGGCTGTTATCTTTCATCGTGATTGAACGATTATCCAGAGCCACTATTTTCGAGACCGCTGAAGCGGTTAGATGCTGTTATTGTTTGATTTCTCCACAACTGAAGTTGTGGGCTACTCGTAATTCACAACTTATCACTCACAAATGATAATTCTTTTCGTTTTTTATCTCCACACTGTTGCCGCAATCTATTCGTTCACGAAGCGCTGGCAAGAAACAAATTTTATCTGGGGATTTCTCTCTGTTATTTTAATCGTACTCGTTTTTTCGGTAGGTTGGACGTTGGCTGATTCTCTGTTGAAATTAGTCATAGAGAAACCCGGACTTGGACCGATGTTCGACAGAGATGCAATGGCCCTATCGTTGGTGACTATTATTGAAATCTTGTTTTTATATTTTCAAACGATATGGCGCAACCGGAAACAAGTTCCGGCTTGAGCGGACTGTGGAAAATATTATTCTACAGAAATTTCGTACTCTTTTATTTTCGTGTATAAAGTTTTCTGACTAATACCAAGGGCTTCCGATGCTTTCGCACGATTGCCCTTGAAAATTTTTAAAACTTTTTCGATGTGTTCCTTTTCCATATCATCGAGCGAAAAGGTTTTGGTTCCCTGTTCCGGTTGTTGGTCGGTAAGATGGAGGTCGTGTTGTTCGATGATTTCTCCGCTCGAAAGTATAATTGCCCGCTCGATGACATGCTCAAGTTCACGAACATTCCCGGGCCAATTATACATCATCATCGCGTTTAATGCTTCCTTGCTGAGTTGCTTCGGTTGTTTTGTTTTTGATTTCTTTTGAAGAAAGAAATCCACGAGTAAGGGAATATCTTCGACATGGTCTTTTAATGCGGGCATACGAAGTGTGAAAACATTCAATCGGTACAATAAATCTTCCCTGAATCTTCCAGCACGCGCTTCTTCCTGAAGGTTTTTATTTGTTGCCGAGAGAACCCTGACGTTCGCTTTCAATTCATTCGTTCCTCCAACGCGGCGAAATGTCCCATTTTCTAAAAAGCGAAGCAATTTCGGTTGAACCGTCTGACTGATGTCACCAACTTCATCAAGAAACAACGTTCCGCCATTGGCGACTTCAACAAGTCCCGGCTTGGCTGTATACGCGTTTGTGAACGCTCCTTTTTCATGCCCGAACAATTCGCTTTCAAGGAGCGAATCAGGAATGGAGGAACAATTCACCGGCACAAAAGGATAATGAACGCGCGGGCTGTTCTTATGGATAAAATTTGCAATTAGTTCTTTCCCGGTTCCGCTCGGTCCCAAAATGAGCACAACAGAATCACTTTCCGCAACTCGTTTACCGTAGAGTAATATGTCAACCACTGCTTTACTATTACCGATAATTTCAGATGTCCCTGCTTTCCGTTCGAGTTCTTCCTGAAGAAGTTTATTGTCAATGGCAAGCTTTTTATGCTCGATTGCCCGTTCGATTTTTTGTTCAAGTTGATTGATATCGAATGGTTTCCCCAAAACATCAATAGCGCCGAGTTTGGTCATCTCGACTGCTAATTGAATGTCAGCAAAATTGGAGATAATAATTGTTTGGGAGGAGGGAGAATGTTCCTGGACAAATTTTAAGACTTCCTTGCCATCAACGCGGGGCATTTTGAAATCTAAAAGAACAACATCGTATAATTTTTTTTGAATAAGGTTGATGGCTTCAACACCATCGAAGGCGAGGTCAACCTCGAAGGTTTCCCGTTCCTGAAGTTCCTCCCGTAGAAGTTTCGTTAATGATGCCTCATCATCGACAATGAGTATGTTAAACCGTTGCGGCAACGTTACTCTTCAGCATCATTGAAAGAGAAAGTTACTCCCCTAACACACGTTCGATTGTGGTGAGTAAATCCACAAGGTCGTACGGCTTGCTGATAAAATCTTCTGCGCCAAGTTTCTTTGATTCAATAGCATTTTTCAAATCTGCAAAGGCGGTAAGCATAATAACTTTGATTGCGGGATAATCCTTTTTAATAAATTTGAGTACTTCAAAGCCATCGACTTTTGGCATTTTGATATCCAATAAAACAATATCAAACTGTTCTTGTTTGATGATTGCAATGGCTTCATCTCCGTCCGCCGCGGTACCGACTTTGTAGCCTTCATTTACTAACTCACCGCTCAACACTGTACGGAGAGCTTCTTCGTCGTCAACTACTAAGACCTTATGTTGATTATCCATGAAAAATCCTTTTGAAAAATATTATTGAAAAATGCTCATACGCATTTTTCGTTTGGCAAATTAATGAATTTGAATCTAAAAAGCAACAGAAATTTTGTTCTTTTGCTGATTTATATTGTCACCGCGTTAAATCTTTCAAAATAACAGGTGAAGCGGGGTTGACAAAGGAGAAAATTAATGTAGGAATTCCGTTCTACAAGTAATATTCAGAATCCACATCAAATGGGCGCAACAAGTAAGAGTCGGGATGCCGGGATTTGAACCCGGGACCTCCTGCGCCCAAGGCAGGCGCGCTAGCCGAGCTGCGCTACATCCCGAATCGAACGTGGCAAATATACAAAAGTTCATTACACGAAGCAATGTTGTTTTTTACTGAAATTTTTCTGTCATTTGAGCAGGCTATGTTTAACTTTGAATGCAATTTTCTCTCGTAGATGACTTTTCTTAATCCCCTTGTTCTCTTTGGGACACTTGCTGCGGCAATTCCCGTTATTCTCCATTTATTGAACCTTCGGAAACTCAGAACCATCGAATTCAGCACATTACGGTTTTTGAAGGAATTACAACAGACGAAAATACGAAAACTGAAAATCCGGCAATTGTTGTTGCTGATTATTCGAACGCTGTTGGTTTTGTTGTTGGTATTGGCATTTGCACGACCTGCATTTCGGGGGACATTGCTCGGAACCATCGGAGGGAATGCTCATTCCTCAGTAGTATTTATTGTTGATGATTCATTTAGCATGAGTGCGTCCGATGAACGGGGCGAATTGCTCAAGCAATCAAAAGAGAATATCCTGAAGTTGATTGACTTACTGACTGAAGGTGATGAGGTCTTTCTCCTGAAACTTTCCGATTTGCCGGACGCTACAATTTCACCTGCCACGCACGATTTCCGTTCGCTCAGAAAGATTGTAAGTGACATTTCAATTTCATCCGTAACTCGTCCGTTGAATGATGCAATTCGGCTCTCCTCGAAATTGCTGTCCGAGTCGAAGAATGCTAACAAGGAAGTTTATGTCATCAGCGACATGCAACAGACCCTGTTCACAGAAATGCTTGCGCCTCAGAATCAACCTTCACAATCATTGTTTGATGTAAATGTAAAATTCTTCCTTATCAATCTTGGAACGAGTGCTTCTGCAAATGTGGCGATTGATTCTGTTGAAGTGAAAACCACACTTGTCGAAAAAGATAAACCGGTGAATGTATTTACCTCCATCAGAAACTTTAGCGGCAATGTTCAGCAGAATTATGTTGTGAGTGTGTTTCTTGAAGGAGTACGTGTGGCGCAAAACAGCGTGCGGCTTGACCCATGGAGTTCGGCAACACTTGATTTTTCACTCACACCAAAAAAATCCGGTTTTGTTAAAGGATATGTTGAGTTAGAAACTGATGCAGTCGAACAAGACAACCGCCGTTACTTCACCATTCATGTTCCTGAAAAAATATCTGTCGCAGTTGTTTCCAATTCTCAAAACGAAAGCAGGTTCCCCATGCTCGCGCTTCGTTCGGGAGATAATCAGGAAGGACATGCGCTGTTCGACATCAAACAAACGACAGCAAAAGATTTTCAATTTCTTGATATAAATAAGTTCGATGTTCTTGTTGTGTCGTTTCCTGATGGATTGACGTTGAGCAGTGTTGGTAAAATAAAGAACTTTGTTTCAGGCGGCGGCGGATTAGTACTCTACCCATCATCGAATTATCAGCAAGATGAAATAAGCAGAGCATTACTTACTTCGCTCTCGATTCCACAGGTTGAACGAGTTGTAGGGAGCGAGCAGTCAACCTCGTCGCTTTCTTTCAAGGAAATTGATTATGACCACCCGTTGTTTGCAACAGTCTTTGAAAAGAACCAAACAACATCAGCCCAAAATAAATTGAATGTGGAATCTCCTTCGATTCTGAAAACATTGGCTCGTACGGTAGGAAAAGAAGCGCACATGATTATCTCTCTGAGTGATGGTTCAGCATTTTTCTCCGAACATAATCTTGGAAGCGGAAAGATATTATTCTACTCAGCCGCGCCAACACTCTCTTGGTCTGATTTTCCGGTGAAGGGAATTTTTGTGCCGTTGATGTATCGCTCGGTTGTTTATACTTCATCGAGGGGAAAAACTCAATACTCGTTTACAACCGGTGATGAACCGGTAGTAAATCTGCAAAACGTTCCGCTCGCGTTGATGTCTGGAACATTTAAGTTGAATTCCCCCGACGGAATGGAAGAATTGGTTTCGCAATCGAGTGAAAATACAAAGCAGTCAGGTACGCAACGACAAGGTTCAGGGTTATCAATCGGGTTGAAAAAATTGACACAATCGGGATTTTATCAACTCAATAATCAAAACGAATTGCTAACCATTATAGCAGTCAATACAAACAAGAATGAATCGGATGGAAGAAAAATTGAATCGGATGCACTGGCTAAATTCTGGAAGCAGTTCGGCATAGAATCAGCAGCCATTACAACGCTTGATAAACCGGAAGATGTTCAAATAACAGTAACTCAATCTCGTTTCGGTGTCGAGTTGTGGAAGCATTGTCTCGCTCTTGCGCTGATGCTTGCATTACTTGAAATGTTCATCGCACGCGATAGCAGGAAAGAAACGCAACAAATGTTTGCGGCGGCGCAACAAGGATAAAGATGGAACTTCACTCAACACAAAAAACAGAACGGGCAATTGTTGTCGGCTTAGTGACGAATAAAGTCAGTCGCTACCAAGTGCGCGATTATCTTGATGAACTCATCAGACTTGCCGATACAGCGGGAGTCGAAGTTGTTCACAAAATTACGCAAGAGCGTGATGGAATCCAACCGGCTACGTATCTTGGTAAAGGCAAAATTAATGAGATTGCTCAACTTGTCGAACAAGAAAAAATAGAATCAGTAATTTTTGATGATGACCTTTCCGCTATGCAGGTAAGAAATCTTGAGAAAGTAATGAAGTGCAAAATTATTGACCGAAGCGGATTAATTCTCGATATTTTCGCATCAAGAGCGAAGACGAAAGAGGCGATGACGCAAGTAGAACTTGCACAACTTCAGTACATGTTGCCGAGATTAACGAGAGCATGGACGCACTTATCGAAACAATACGGCGGTGTTGGAACGAAAGGACCCGGCGAAACACAGTTGGAAGTTGACCGTCGTGCAGTTCGCGCTCGCATCGGAAATCTGAAAGAGAAATTAGAAGGAATCAGTGTTGAGCGAAGTGTACAACGGAGCCGGAGAAAAGAGTGGACACGTGTGGCATTGGTTGGATATACGAACGCAGGAAAATCTACATTGCTTAAACAAATGTCCGGTGCTGATGTTTTCATTGAAGATAGATTATTTGCAACGCTCGATACAACAGTTCGACAAGTTGCCATCTCGCAAACAAAAAGAATTCTTTTATCAGATACGGTCGGATTTATCAGGAAACTTCCGCCACATTTGATTGCATCATTCAGAAGTACATTGGCTGAAGTTGTTGAAGCGGATGTCGTGCTGCATGTTGTAGATGTCAGTCATCCGCAATTTGAAGAACATGTCTGTGTTGTGCGTGAAACGCTTCAGGAACTCGGCGCGGGAGAGAAGCCAACAGTCATTGTTTTCAACAAAATAGATGCACTTCAAGACCGGGGATTGGTGACTTCGTTGGGCAAAGAATACGAAAACGCTGTATTTATCTCCGCATCACGCGGTATTAACATTTCAAGCCTGAAAGAAAAAATTCTTGAAGTGCTTGAACACGAATTGAAAGAACAGATTCTGCATCTCATGCCGTCAGATTACCGGCTCGTCTCAAAACTCCATGAGTTTGCAGAAATCATTGAGAAGGAATACGATGAAAATAACACGATGAAAATTCGTTTTCGGTTCGATAAGAAGTTTGACGGACGGCTGAAAAAATTACTCAGCAAAAGTGGAATTAACGTTATTAACTCGTAGACCAGAAAGTTTGAAATAATGGTACACGTTGCAGTTGAAGCGGCAAAGGTCGCAGGGAAATTTCTCAAACAAAGCGTTGGCAAAATCAAAACAATCGAACAGAAAGATGGGAGCGAACGGAACCTCGTTACGGAGATTGACAAACGCTCGGAGGAGATGATTATCGAAATCATCAGGAAACATTTTCCGTCACATGAGATTCTCGCCGAAGAACGGGGAAGTCAGGGGTCCTCTAAAACAAAATGGATTATTGACCCGCTTGATGGAACGACCAACTTTACACACGGACTTCCGGTGTTCTGTGTTTCCATCGGCATTGAACACGATGGCGAAATAATTGCAGGAGTGATTTACGACCCGAACCTTGATGAAATGTTCACAGCAGAAAAAGGAAAAGGCGCTTACTTGAATGGAAGAAAAATGAAAGTGTCGCAAACACAAACACTTGGTAAGAGTTTACTTGTTACCGGTTTTCCCTACAACATAGTTGAAAATCCTAATCATGCGGTGGAACGATTTGTAAATTTTCTGATGAAGGCACAAGCAGTTCGTCGTATGGGTTCGGCGGCGATTGATTTGGCGTACGTCGCGTGCGGCAGATACGATGGATTCTGGGAAGTCGCCCTCAATCCCTGGGACATGGCGGCAGGAATGTTACTTGTGCAGGAAGCAGGAGGGACGGTGACAGATTTTCATGGTGGGAAGTTCAGTGTGTATCAGAAAGAAATTCTTGCAAGCAACGGAGTTGTCCACAATGAAATGATTTCTGTGATAAAAGCCAATTGACGATTTACGATTGCCTACGGCTCATTGAGAGTCATTGTATCATTTGTTTCAATGATTCAATCGTCAATGATACAATCGTCAATGGTTTAATGCATCAACAACTCTTTCTCTCACTTCATCAATATTGAAGGGCTTCAATAAATAACCTTCCGCTCCAAGTTTACGCGCTTCGAGAGCTATGTGTAAATCATCCATCGAAGTCAGCATATACACTTTCAGTTTGATTTCATTGTCGTGAATGAATTGCAAAACCTCCAAGCCGGTTTTGTTCGGCATTTTCATATCAAGCAATGCGAGGTCGAACGTATGTTGCTTCAGTAACGAAATTGCTTCCGCTCCGTCCGATGCTTCTCGAACATGAAAATTATTTTCTTGTAATTCGGTAACAATCACCGACCGTAATGAATCTTCATCATCGGCAACTAAAATGTGAAATTGGTTTGACATAAATCCCCGTTGTTGTTCAAATTAATGTGGTGCAAATTAAGGAAAAAGTCAGGCAAAAAGCAACTCTCTATTTATTTTAGTACGAGAAAAAAAATATTTTGGAAAATGCTTGACTTTTTCTCTTTTTTTCCATATCATAACGGCGTAGCAACACAGGATGCATGGGAAATTTACACAAAATATTTTATCCACCTGAGGATACGCAGTTAAACGAGTTTAACAAAAACCCGCTGAAGGACATTTACGCCCTGATGTCAACGATCCCCTTGGGACGGGTTTTGTGTTTATGTAACTATCCTGATTCAACACTACATTTTCAAAATAATTGTCGAGGAACATAGTATGAAAATTAGATTATTTATTATACTCACGTTTTGTTGCGTCATCACAAACTATTCACAGCAATCTAAATGGTATTGGCAGAACCCTCTACCTCATGGAAATTCAAATTATGGCGTTCATGTTCTCGAACCCGGACACGTTATCATCGCTGGGAATGCAAGTACAATTATTAAGACCAAAGATTTTGGAGAAACTTGGGATATACAACACAACATCGCAGGCACCAAACAATTTTTGTTTGATATATTTTTTAGTACTGAAGATACAGGTTGGGCGGTTGGCGAAAACGGTATCGTATTAAAGACAGTTGATGCTGGAATTACTTGGATTAAATTACGATCGGTCATGAATGAACAATTATATAAAATTCAATTTATTGATTCATACACAGGTTGGATGGTGGGTATGGCTAATCCGCCGGGAGATGCCTTAGTGTATAAAACGACCGATGGAGGTCTGTCGTGGTCTGCGATACCGATTGGGCTTGATGGAATAGCAACAACTTGTATGTATTTTGTAAATGCTATGACTGGATGGATAGTGGTTGATGCCGGTCCTGCAGGACCAATTATATCTCATATCTTGAAAACAACTAATGGTGGGGATTCATGGGAAATACAAAACATTTACGAAGGACCAATATTCAATATTCAATTTGCAAATAGTAGCGTTGGATGGTGGAGTGGAGGACAAGGCAAAATAATGATGACGACAGATGGAGGAGAGTCATGGAATTTGCAAACAAGCGGTACAGGACAATCGTTATATGGTATGCACATAAAAGACGAAAAGCATGGATGGGCTGTTTCTGAAGGAGGAGAGATATTAAAAATGTCCGATGGCATTCATTGGCAACAACAAAACAGTGGAACGACAGACAGGTTAAACACGGTGTATTTTTTAGATACGCTTAACGGATGTGTCGTTGGCAATGCAGGAAAAATTCTTATCACGACGGATGGAGGTTTTACATGGGGATCAAAAATACATGGAACGACTGATGATTTAACCGATATTGTATTTACCGCCGATAAAATTGGCTGGGCGGTTGGTGGGAACAACTATTCGCTGAGCGGAGGTGTTATTTTCAAAACAACGAATTTTGGTCGCGACTGGAATACCGTTAGTACTGTTGGTTCACCGCTTCAATCACTTTCTTTTCCTACCGAGGAGAAGGGATGGGCTGTTGGACTCTTCGGCGAGATTGTACATACAACAGATAGGGGGAATACTTGGCATTATCAAACGAGCGGGACATCTTTAAGTTTACTTTCGGTTCAATTCATGGATACATCAAGAGGATACGCTGTCGGAGGGCAAGAGATTGATTGGGTTGAATCACAAGAAGAAAAATACCCATCTTTAAGAAATAGAGTTGTTCAACGAAGTTCATCTGAGAAATTGAGTACTTCTGTCATTTTGAAGACAGATAATGGCGGGCAGGATTGGCAAATATTACCGCACGATTTTGGCGCAACATTGTATTCGGTTTTTTTCATTAACCGCGACACGGGGTGGACCGCTGGTATTAATTACGAAATCGGTCAGAGCATAATAAGTAAAACCACCGATGGCGGAAGTACGTGGACACAAACAACCATTTCCTATGAAAGTATTTATGAAATAAAATTTGTTAGTCCATTACTGGGATTTGCAGGGGGTGGATACTATTGGAATGGAAGATTGTACAGAACAATAGATGGTGGAAATACTTGGTCGCTCTTTGCTGAAGGTCTTTCTTCAAGTATCAGGGCGATGACATTTCTTGATTCTACATTTGGATATGCTGCCGTGCGATGGGGCGATATATACGCTACAACCAATGGCGGAAAAAATTGGCTTGCTCAACTAAGTCCTAACGGAAATAGTTTACGGGGTATTACCTTTGTTGATGCTGATACGGGGTTCGCTGTTGGCGATGGCGGAACAATTCTCGTTACCCGTAATGCGTCGTCACCATTATTACCGTATCAACCGATGTTAAGTCGTCCTCCGAACAATTCTGAGATAGACAAAAACGCTACTGTCATTGCATGGAATCAAGCATATAATGCTTTACGGTATCAACTGGAAGTTTCTGAAGATTCATTATTCGAAGAGGACGTACTTCTCGACACGATTCTTACACGGACATTTATCATAGCATCGTTTCTTTCAGAAGGGACGAAGTATTATTGGCGTGTTCGAAGTCTGAATGACACAAAAATTAGTCAATGGTCAGAAATATGGAGTTTCCGAACAACGCCATTTTTTCAATACCATTATAATGTTGAGAAACGGTGGAATCTTCTCTCATTACCCTTACAAGTTCCGGATTGGAGGAAGAGCGCCATATTTCCCACATCATCCTCTGACGTGTTCACATTCACAAGTGATGGCAATTATGAACGTCAAGATACATTAGAAAATGGGAAAGGATTTTGGCTGAAATTTCCGAGCGCACAATTGGTAACTTTACTGGGAAAGAAAAACACATTCGATACGATCGACGTACGGGAAGGTTGGAATCTCATCGGTTCTGTTCAAGACACACTCTCGACCTCGATGATAACGACGTTCCCTTCCAACATCGTTGTTTCTGAATATTATGAATTTACAAAATTATATAAGACGACCGGAACACTACTTCCTTTACATGGATATTGGGTAAAAGTCTCGACCGATGGGAAGTTGATACTATCTTCTGAATCCCGAGCATTTGAAAAAGAAAGACCTGTTTCGGTTAACGCGCAACTTGAAGATGCCGCTCAAATAGTGTTTACCGATACTGAAGGAAATCAACAAAGACTCTTTATTGATGGAGGAACAACAATGAATATTCCGGAATCATATTTTGAATTTCCTCCCGTACCTCCGCAAGGATGTTTTGATGTACGTTTCGCCACGCAAAAGCAAGTTGAAAATATTTCAAATGGAGGCACAACATTCCTTAAGATATTGCTCTCGTCAACGAGCTATCCGATTACTGTTAACTGGTTGCAACAGAAGAAGAACATAACTGCCAAATTACAGATTGGCTCGCAAGTGGCTGATTTGATTCAAAAGAAAAATTATATAATCGAACATGATAATAACGAGATTGTTCTGCAAGTAACCAGCAAGGAAAATGTTCCGAACTGCTATTCACTTGAACAGAACTACCCTAACCCCTTTAACCCGACTACGGTTGTACGTTATCAGTTATCAGTTAATAGTTTGGTTACTCTCAAAGTGTATGATATGCTCGGAAGAGTTATTGCTACGCTTGCAGATGAAGTTCAGGATGCAGGCTACAAGTCAATCGAATTTGATGCAAGCAATTTACCAAGCGGCATTTATTTCTATCGCCTCACGGCATTGCCCGCTTCAAACGGCTCGAATGTTCCTTCGTCAAACTCAGGAGAAATGTTCACCGACATGAAGAAAATGCTCTTGCTGAAGTGAACTTCTTTGTTTGACATCATGTTTATATTTCCGTGCATTGGAGAATATGTTTTCAACAACGGAAGCAAACTTGTTTCCATTGCGTCTGTTCTTTTTACCATCATGGTCGCTTTCATCCCATGTGATGTGATGGAGTGGGAAGATGAACCATTGTTGATGTACGATGTCTCAATGCGGACGGAAGATGTTCTAATGTTCATCAAAGATAAAGTAATGGTACGTGAAGATAAAGCAAAGTTACTCGAAGATAGAGCAATGTAATGTCAAGATAAAGCGATGTAACTCGAAGATGAAGTAATGTAAGTCAAAGATAACGTAATGTTGAGTTGTTTCGTTGCATTGTAATGTCAATTCGCAGTGTTGTAACGTAAAGATAGTCCAATGTTGGCTTTTTTAATCAGAAAGTAAGATAGTTCAAATGTAAATCAATTATAACCAAAACAATAACAAAGGGAAAACACATGAAAACAAATGCAAGTCAATCAGAACAACAGCAATTAGCGAAGGCATATGTCGTCCTGAAAAACGGGAGCGAAGATGCCGAGTTGCGCCCCTTACTCGTGAACTGCGGTTATACCGATGAGCGGATGGGAGAAGGTTGGGAGTTATACAACATCGCAATTGCCAGTACAGCGACGAAAAAGTCGGTGAAAGCAAAACAGAAGGAAGCGTCGAAAGCAGAGGACTTCAAGCAGTTGGAAATTCATAAAAAGTATATGAGTTTGAAGAAGACTTCACTCGCGCATCTTACCCCCACCGATATTGAAATACTTGGGTTTAATTCTGCAGTGCCAAGGACCGAAGCCACGTTTCTCAACGCCGCACGTATCGCCTATAAAAATTCGTTAGAGACAGACACCATCAAAACCGAACTGGCAAAATGGGGCTACAATGGGGAGCGGCTCGTTGCTGAACAAGCGGAAGTGGAAGTCTATGCCGCTCTCAGTTCTGCACAGAGCAGTGCAGTAGGTACGACCCAAAGCCAAACGAAAGATAAGAAGACCGCCTTCGCGAACTTGGCGAAATGGATTACTGCATTTGTGAAGACAGCAGAAGCACAATTGATGTACACGCATCCGCAGTTGTTGGAGAAGTTGGGGAAGAAAGTATTATCCGGTCCGACGAAAGCACAACGCTTAGGAAAGAAGAAAGCGGCGGCAACGCGTGCGGCAAAGAAGGCAGCTAAGGGAACGTGAACTCAATGGAGTGATGGAGTATTGGAGTGATGGAGTGGTGGAGTATTCAGTACTCAGTAAACAGGAACTGGGAACAGAAAACTGAAAACAGGAAACTGAAACAGGAAACTTAGAGAAATCCCTTACTCCATCACGTTTAGTAAAAGTCAATCGTAAACCCCACGCCAAGTGTAGTCAGTCGCTGATTATAATATTCGGCAAACATGTGCGTTCCGGTGTAATAGCCAAGATACATCGTAACACCTTTCTCGTACCACGTTCCGAATTTGATACCTGCTTGTACATTATGACTTGCGTGATACGTCGGTTCGCCTGTCAATGAAAGTTGGTAAGCAAGAAACAGGTTGGTTGGTTGATTGAGAATTTCTCCCAGACTCTTTTCTGAATACGATTCAACCCCTGTAAAATATGATAGTCGTGCTATTTCGTTCGGTCGGACGAGTGTGGCGTATGAAATGCCTCCATAATACCTGAACTTTAAGAAATTTGAAGTTTGAATTCGGGCGATTGTCAGTTCACCGAAATCTTGTGTGTACGGAATCGGCTCACGATTATCAAGCCACGAATGAGTTGCGGTTGAGTAATGACCATCCACAAGATGCGCGCTGTGGTGGAGTATTCGTAAGCGACTTTGCCAATAGTTTGAATCCGATGTTTGGGAGAGTGAAATGTTGCCGCCGAAGAACCCATCCACAGCATCAATTTGAAGTCGTAAGCCCTGCGCGCCGGTGACAAATGCGTACGCAAAGAAGTCGGCGCTGACACGCAAGTTGATGTTCGATGAGGGAATCACATACCCGAATACATCAACGGAATTTCCGATATCCACCTTCATTTCCTCTGCATCGGTGAATTTGAAAACACCGATACGCGGCTCCGCGATGTTTGCTTTGAACGGCACGAAGTTCAATCCCGAAGGAAATAACACCCAATGATTTTTTTCCGTATCTTCTTGTGCGAATGATACAGCGGGAAAAATCAAAAAGAAAAATACAAACAAGTTCAGTTTCATAAATTCAAAAAACGGTTAGCCAATATACCAAACAAAGAATGTTTTCACAATGGAAGTAACACTCACACAGGATGAACTCCGACGGTACGGCAGACATATCATCATGCCGGAAATCGGGGAGGAGGGACAGAAGAAACTCAAAGCCGCACGAGTGTTGATTATCGGTGCGGGAGGATTGGGTTCTCCTCTCGCGTTGTATTTAGCCGCCTCCGGTATCGGTACGCTTGGCATTGTTGATTTCGATGTCGTTGACATTACAAATTTACAACGTCAGGTGCTTCACTCAACGGAAAATATCGGCACATCGAAACTTGAATCAGCACAAGAGAGAATCAAACAAATAAATCCACATGTCGAGGTTGAAACATTTCCTGTTCGATTGTCTTCGGAAAACGCGTTGGAAATAATTCGCCGCTTTGATATTGTGATAGATGGAACGGACAACTTCCCAACTCGCTATCTTGTCAATGATGCGTGTGTGATGTTGAAGAAACCGAATGTCTATGGAAGTATTTTCCGGTTTGATGGACAGGTGAGTGTATTTGATGCGGAACGAGGTCCGTGTTATCGTTGCTTGTATCCGAGTCCGCCGCCGCCGGAGTTGGTTCCGAATTGTGCGGAAGGTGGAGTGCTTGGCGCACTACCCGGAGTTATCGGTACATTGCAGGCGTTAGAAGCCATGAAGTTGATTCTCGGATGCGGTGAACCTCTTATCGGTCGTTTGCTTGTGTTTGATGGATTGATGCTTCAGTTTCAGGAATTGAAAATAAAAAAGAATCCTGACTGCCCTATGTGCGGTGAACATCCATCAATAACAAAACTGATTGACTACGAAGAATTTTGTAATCCGTCCACTGGCTTCCTAACAGAGAAGAACGAACTGACACCGAAAGAACTCCATGAACTGATGAAGAAAGAGAACAACATTTTTCTTCTTGATGTCCGTGAGCAATACGAGTATCGCATTTGCAACATCGGTGGTGTTTTGATGCCGCTGGCGACTATACCTCAACATCTTGACGGACTGCCGAACGATAAACCAATTGTCGTGATGTGTCATCATGGAATACGAAGCGCGCGGGCAGTTGAGTTCTTGAAGAATAACGGTTTTCACAACGTCATCAACCTTGCCGGAGGAATTGATGAATGGTCCCGAACGGTTGATACTTCTGTTCCTCGTTACTGATGTCGTTTTGAACTCACCTCATATTTTCATACATTTTTCACCGAAAACATAACTCTCAAATAAAGGACAACTCATGAAACGCTTATTATTGTTACTCTCTTTTTATTTACTACTCACAACAACATTTCTCATCGCTCAGGAACAGGAGGAGGAAGAAGAATTGCTTCCGCCAAAGCGCTCAAAAGTCAGTAAACTCGGGGGCGCAGGTGGTTTTATTCCGAGTTTGTTGTTTCTTGATGTTGACCCGATTAACCAATTCTTAAAGAACGCAAATGCCGCTCCGCTTGATGATGATGCAATGTTATTAAATGGCGGACAGGGATATGGTTACATCATGTTAGTGGAAAATCTCCGCATCGGTGGAATGGGATTGAGCGGGACACGTAAGTCGAAAGCCCTCGACCCCAATGCAAATACGCGACGAGACATTGAGTACAATGTCGGTTATGGCGCAGTGACTATCGAGTACACATTTCCTGTTGTGCCTCGTTTAGATGTTGTTGCCGGTGTAGCGCTTGGAGGTGGCGGAGTGGGAATCAAGATGACAAAAAATCAACTTGATACGAAAGTTTGGGACGACTTGTGGACGGAATACGGAAATAATCAACCGACACAGGAATATACACGTCAGTTAGAAGGAACATTTTTCGTCTATCAGCCATCGCTGAATGTGGAGTATGCTCTGCTTCGTTGGGTAGGATTGCGTGTTGGTGTGAGTTATGTCGGGATGAGCAGTGGAAGTTGGAAGATGGATGGAAATTATGATGTCATCAATGTTCCGAGCGGTGTGAGCGGGAAGGGATTTATGTTGAACACAGGGATTTTTGTGGGGACATTTTTGTTTTAGATCACTAAATATAGAGAGAATGGAATATGGATCGTTTTGGTTTTTATAAAGATATGTATGAAAGAGAGATAGAGCGAACGTCAGAGTTAAATGAGAGATTGACATTACCCGTGTCTTTGGTATCTGCTATCGGTGCAGGAATATATTATCTTTTTACTCAATATTTATCCTTTGAGTTTGAAATAAAAAATGAAACAATCTTTTTCTATATCTTTCTTTCTCTATCTGTTGTATGTATAATTTGGGCGATTTTCATGCTTATCAGGTCTTATGTATGGAAATATAATTATTACTATCTTCCTTATGTATCAGACTTGGAAGAATACTTCAGAGAATTGCAAGAGTTTTATAAAGATGAAAATGGTATAACGGAAAAGGACTATGAAGAATATCTAATACGCAAACTTGCACAGGCAACAGATCACAACACTAAATTAAATGAAGTTAAAGCAAGAAACTTATTACAGGCGAAACGTTCAATAGTGTTTTCACTTTTGTTGATAATATTTGCTTTGATTCCATTTGTTTTTACCTTTGTTAAATCCAATCAAAATTTAGATTCAATGAAAGTCGAAATAGTTAATAAGAATTTACCAATATATTTTGAAAATGAAATAAAATTAAACCCTCAAAAGGAAACATTAAAAGTAGAGTTAATACAATTATCAAAGGAACAACGCCATGACTCAATCGCAACAAGAAAAACCAAATGAAAAAATTACAAAACCGGATGAATCCAGTTTGCAAGACAATTTAAAGGGGAGACCAGTAGAGCCAAAAATTAGAATCTTAACAGAAGGTGAAGATCCTAAAAATCAAAAACTTTTGAATGATTGATTCCGAAATTTGAAAATTGTTAGCATATAGTTATCTCTCATGGATATCAAACCCCGACCGAATCATAAATTGTATATCGAAATTCTCCGCTCGATGACTCCTGAACAACGGTTATTGAAGGCATTCGAACTCGGAGAGTTTGCAAAGCAATTATTCAAACAAGGATTACGGAAACGATTTCCTGATTTAAGTGAGGATGAATTTCACCAATTATATCTTAAACGTTTGGCAAAATATCACAACAGGAATTGGTAAGAGGAAAATAAAAATCCCGCCCTCAACGAGGACGGGATTCTTTCAATCATTCACAATAGAAAGGAGTTATACTATGCTGCTTTAGACACTTTTCCTTGTTTAATACACGTCGTGCAGACACGCATTCTGTGAACGCGTCCTTCAACTGAGGCATGAACATTCTGAAGGTTCGGAAGCCAACGACGACGGGTTCGGTTATGAGCGTGGCTTATGTTATTGCCACTAACAGGTTTTTTACCACAAATTTGACAGACTTTTGCCATTGTTCTTTTCTTATTCTGATTATTTTTCTGATTAAAAGTTGTGCCAATATACAAAAAAAGGCTTTACGTTGCAATAGGCTTTTTATTCGAAGAAAAACCTTGCACCCAAACCCGCATTGAAGAAAAATTCTGTTGCCGGAGCGAAATCGAGAATGGGTGAGAGTTCTAAAAACACATCAATAGGTACCGTACGAGCCAGATAATCTATCCCCACCACGCCCCGCAATCCAAGTTGCGTTTGAATCTTATCACCTGATTTCAATCGTCCGCCAACTCCGTAGTATAATGCTAATGGTTCTTCCGTTTCGAATGCAGAGCGGTTATGAAAGAGATAATCTCCATGAATATGAATTGATGAACCACGATAAAATGACCATGCTACTGCTCCATCAATCGCTGAACGTTCGTCAAGCCAATACTTACCACTAATCCCTGTCGGTTCGCCGAGGATGATTCCAAGCCCGAATCCCTTGTCTTGGCTGAAACTGGAAAAGTTAGAGGTAATAATTAAAATAAATAACAGAAATAAAAATTGTAACTGCTTCATATGAATCCTTTGAAATGTTAAGATGAGCGAAGTGCGTTAACGATATTTAAACGGGAAGCACGCACGGATGGTAAAAATCCACCGACAATTCCCATAATGACAGAAAATACCATTGAGGAAGTAATGACTGACACAGACATATTGAAACCGAATGCTAACTCTGAAAACGTGCCGAAGTTGGTTGTGGAGATTTGTATAAATGACATGACAGATGCAAGTGCAATTCCTGCTCCTCCGCCGATAAGCGAAAGAACGATGGACTCAATAAGAAACGCACTCAGTACGCTTCTTCTCTTGAAACCCAACGCTCGAAGTGTTCCAACTTCCACGGTACGGTTGGCAACTGCGGCGTACATAGTAATCATCGCTCCAATCATTGCACCAACGCTGAAGATAATCGTTACGACAAGTCCGAGTAACTTAATAAAATCAGCCATCAATTTAGATTGTTCCCTGTAGAAATCCTGTTCACGTTTTACATCAACATAACTTGTGCGCGGGTCTTGCTGAATTTTTGATTTGAGCGATTCTAATTGTTCAGGATTATTCATTTTAAATGTAACCGAAGAAAACACCGGACGCCCGAATGCCTGCATCATTTGTTCAACGTCAGCCCAGATTTCAGATTCAAACGCGTTTCCTTCCGATGAGAACGTTCCGACAATCATCCATGTCTCGCCGCCAAACTTAATCTCCTTGCCGACTTCCGCGCCAATAAATCGTTCAGTGATGTTATCACCAATAATAATTTCATGAGTTCCGAACTCTAACATCCTTCCGGATGATAACTTCACACTTTCACGAAGTTGCATCGCCTCAGGAGAAATTCCCCGAACGGAAATATTTCCCATGGACATTGTTTCTTTTTTTGAAAGATTGATGATGACGCTGATGTCGGTTGTCAGTAGCGGTTTACCGTTGCTCGAAAGTGCAATCTCAGGAAGTGTTTTGAGAATGTTTGCCGCGTCTCTGTCAATCTGACTGACTAACTCGGAGTTTGCGGCTTTTCTTAGGATGATGATGTTGTCTTCAGAGCCCGTTTCAACTAATGTATCTTCGACTCCCTGTGCAAGCATCAACACTGCCGCGAACACAAATACGACAAGGGCGATACCTGTGAGAGTGAGTATGGTTGTTATTCGGCGAGTCCATAAACTTCGCCATGTATATGAAATAGGAATTTTCATCATCACCTCATCCTAACATTCGCAATCCGTCAACAATTTTTTGCCGAAGTATTCTCATGGTTGGAAATATCGCGGCGACTACACCGGCTAACAATGCAGAGCCAACGGCAAGAACTATGGTTAGTATTTCAACATTAAATACCGGGAAGAATGTTGGAAACGCGGTTGCAAATCCTTTCGTTATGGGAAACGTTAAGAGTAACCCCAATGCGCCGCCGAGACATGCAAGAATCATGGATTCGCCGCCGATGAGACCAACGAGATGTTTTGCAGAAAAGCCAAGCGTTTTCAACACAGCATATTCTCTCGTCCGTTCACGAGCCGACATGACAATCGTGTTGGCAAGTACGAGCAAAATAATTCCGATAATCACGAACGAAATTACTTTCAAAGAAGTCAAAATCGCACTCGACATTGAAACGAAACTTTGTTGGAATTCCCGTTCCGTCTCTGTCTTCGTACTTGCACGAGAATTCAAATACATATCGTCAATCGCTTTTGTTACGATGGGAATATCTGATGCAGTTTTTACATTTAAGATGTACCAACCAGCCCCGATTTCCCGTCCGGCTTGAGTTTGTGCCATTTGCTGTTCAAGATATTTCCATTGGAAGAACATTTGTGTTTCATCAGTGGTTGCGTCTTTACCTTTGTAGAAGCCGCGTACAACAAAACTCCACTTACCGGGATAAATGTCCCCCTCGATATCAATAATATCTCCGACTTTGAAACCGTGTTCTTTTGCAACTTTTTGTCCGACGATGCATGCGTTCCGTTCTTTTTTGAACGCTTCTAATTCATCCTTTGTGATGATAAATTCTGGATACAAGTCGAACCAAGTTTCGGGGTCTACAGCCATACGAGGGAAAAAATTTTTCCAATCTGCCGCGTCTTTGTAAATCCCTTGAAACCAGTTTGCCCATGTTACCTGAGTAATTCCCGGGACTTTCAAAATTTGTTCTTTGTAAGAAATCGGCAAGGGAAAAATGAATGAAACAGAATGTCGGACTATCATCCGGTTTGCCGCAGAAGCGGTAACTCCCGCATTCCATGCACTGACAATCGTTCGCATGAACCCGAACGACATTACGGCAATCGCGATGCCGAGGATTGTCAGCATCGTGCGGAGTTTATGCCGCATAGCGTTTTTGAATACAAGTTTAAGAACTTTCATTGCATCACCTCAGGAAAGTTCGCCTTTGTCGAGATGAAGCGATTTATGCGCACGTTCTGCAGCACGCGGGTCGTGCGTTACCATGATAATTGTTTTCTTGAATTCTGAATTCAACCGGTCAAGCAATTTCAAAATTTCTTCTGCCGAGACTTTATCAAGGTCGCCGGTTGGTTCGTCTGCGACAAGGAATGTCGGGTCAGTGACAATCGCCCGTGCGATTGCGACACGCTGTTCCTGTCCTCCGGAAAGTTGTTTCGGGTAATGCTTCATTCTGTCACCAAGTCCGACAACATTAAGCGCCAATTCAACGTGTTCTTTCCTTTCTTTCTTTGATAATTTTGAAAGAAGCAAAGGCAATTCGACATTTTCGAAAGCAGTCAAAACAGGGAGGAGGTTGTAAAATTGAAAGACAAATCCGACATGACGAGAGCGCCACTTTGCTAATTCAGATTCACTTAACTTCGCGATGTCGGTCTCCTGAATTGTGATAGTTCCTTTCGATGGCTTATCAATACCTGCAATAAGATTCAGCAAGGTTGTTTTGCCGGAACCTGATGGTCCCATCAATGCAAGAAATTCCCCTTCAGGAATATCAAACGAAATGTTCCTCAGAACAGGAACTTCGAGCGAATCTCTCCAATACGATTTTGAAATGTTTTGAATTGAAATTAAAGACATAGTTGATTTCGGATTGAGGATTTTTGATTACGGATTTATGATTGTTGATTTCTATTTCTAATTATACTCTTGTTGAAAACATATAACGAGTAACTGATAACGGATAACTACTCACGTATTTTCACAGAAGAACCGTTCTGCAAATTCTCCGACGGACGGAGAATAACTTTATCACCAGGAGCCAAGCCGCGAAGTACTTCGAAGTTAGTGCCAAGAATTGCACCGACTTCGACATTCACTTCTTTCACGGTTTTTTCCCGAAGAAGGAACGCAACCGTGTTTCCGTTTCGATTCACAATTGCATCCTGACTGACGACAATTTTTGGTTTGTTATCGGATGTTGGCTCGACTTCTTTCGATAAGAAGAAAACCTTCGCGCTCATCTCAGGAAGTACGCGTTCATCACGCTCTTTGAATTTTATTTTCGTTAGAACTGTTGCTTTTGCGCGGTCTGCGGTCGGTACGATTTTGCTGACGAAACCTGCATATCGTTTTTCAGGATATGCATCGAGCGAGATTTCGCATGGTTGATTATGTTTGATTCGTTCAATGTTTGATTCAGAAACGTCGGCTTCAACTTCAAGCGAGTTCATATCGGCAATAGTAACGACTGCAACTTTGGAACTTGCACCTGCCCCGAACGGAGCGACAACTTCACCAACATCAGCATTTTTGGAAAGGACTGTTCCTTCAAACGGCGCGCGGATAAACGTGTTCTCTACCTGAACTTCAGCCGCTTTTACTGTTGCTTCAGCCAATGAAATAGAAGCAAGAACACGGGCATAGCGTGCTTGTGCCGCATCAACTTCTGATTGCGATACAAGTTGTCGTTCAAACAATTTATTCATTCGTTCCAATGTTTGTTTCGCATCGTTTAAATCTGCTTTGCTGACGGAAAGGTTTGCTTGCGCTTGTTCCAATGCCGCTAACATATCTGCGCTTTCAATTCGGGCAATGACTTCATTCTTCTTTACTTGGTCCCCTTCTTCAAAACCGAGAAAGACAAGTCTGCCGGTTGCTTTGGATGCGATTGCCGCTTTCCGTTGAGCGACGACGTAACCGCTCGCAGTTAATGCCGCGTTCGCTTGCGATGCTGTAATCATTGAGACGGAAGTTATTTGTACTTCTTCGGTCGGTTTCGTGAGGTTTGGAAAAACAAAGTAACTCACTATTGCAATCAGAACAATAACTCCGAGTACAATATATTTTGTTTTCGAGGTAGGGGATTTTTCTACACTATCATCGTCTCGAGATATTCTGAGTTTCGATAGATCTGCTTTTTCTGTTTCAGTCATGGAGGTTGTACGGTAAGACAAAACTTGGGTTGCAAGGTAGAAAATTATGAGTATCTGTGCAAATCTCAGATTTGAATCAAAGTCTTATTGTTAAGTGAGTGAGTCGTACCGAAATATTTTACCTATGCATTCATCAGTCTCGCTTTGAAAAGCAGTGCAGTTTTCCTTATTTTATCCGCAATGAACATACTCGGAATTGAAACATCATGCGACGAAACATCTGCGGCTGTGCTGGTTGACGGAGAAATCAAATCGAATATCATTTCTTCTCAACTTGTACATCGGCAGTACGGTGGCATAGTCCCGGAACTTGCTTCACGCGCCCATCAACAATTGATAATACCTATTGTGGATGAGGCATTACGTGTAGCAGAAATTGACAAACACCATCTCGATGGAATTGCAGTAACGTATGGTCCCGGATTGATTGGTGCGTTACTCGTTGGTTTGAACTTTGCAAAATCACTTTCGTTTGGTTTGAAAATCCCTTACGTCGGCATCAACCATATGGAAGCGCACATGTATGCAAACTTCATTGATGAACCAAAGCCAAACTATCCGTTCCTTTGTTTGATTGTCTCCGGCGGACATACACAACTCGTTCGTGTTGATGAACCACTGAAGCATACATTGCTTGGTGAAACACTCGATGATGCGGCGGGCGAAGCGTACGATAAAGTCGGCAAGATGCTCGGTCTCGGTTTTCCCGGAGGACCTGTTATTGATAAACTCGCACAGGAAGGAAATCCGGAGTTTGTAAAATTCCCCCGTTCGTATCTCGATGAAGACAACTTTGAATTCAGTTTCAGCGGAATTAAAACCGCTGTGCTTTATTGGTTGAGGAAAAACCACTTGGTCAATGGTCATTTGTCATTAGTCATTAGTCATTCGGGTACTGATAGCGGAAAAAGTGATACCGATAACTTGCAATTAAAAAATAATAATCAGCAATATCACCCGCCTCAGGCGGGCAAGGCAATCAGCAATCAGAAATTGTCAATGGTGAATAGTGAATTGTCAATTGTTAATAAAAAATCGGAAACAGAAAACAGGAAACTGTTAACCGACTTGTGTGCAAGTTTCCAAGCCGCTGTTGTAGATGTTCTCGTCGGGAAGTTATTGAGGGCAAGTGAGAAGTTTTCAATTCGGGATATTGCAGTTGCAGGCGGAGTCTCTGCTAACTCGGAATTACGGAGACGACTAACGCGTGAAGCATCTACGAGAAACCTGAGAGTATTCTTTCCCAAGTTTGATTATTGCACAGATAACGGAGCGATGATTGCCATGCTCGGTTGGATGAAACTTCAACAGGGAATAACTTCCTCGTCGGAATTAACCGCGGTTCCATATCTTCAACTATGAGTTACATGTAGTTAATGGCAGTTATCATCCCTCATCAAAACGCCCAACAATTAACCCCATGCTTCAGCATGGGGTCGAAGCAAAGATACAACCTGGCTTTAGCCATGATGTCGTCAACGCAAAAGCGTATTTCTCATATCATTAGAACTTTATGGCTAAAGCCGTATTCTTTAATACATTCATGGGGCTGTCTCAAAAGTCTTTACACTTGTCATTCCCGTGCCAACGGGAATCCAGAATCGTCGAAAATGAAATGGATTCCTGCTTTCGCAGGAATGACACCCAAGGCGATTGCACTTATGAGACAGCCTCTTAGAATTACTTTGGTCTCAACTGTTTTGGAATCATGAAGAAATTCTTCCTCATATCATTTCTCTTGTTAATTTTTGGTGGAGTATTTTTCCTTTATCAAATTCTTTGGGCGCCGAACAACTTTGAGAACGATAAAGTATTCATTGTTTCGAAAGGAGAGACATTTGCAAAAGTAATGGACCGGCTTGCGGAGGCGAACGTCATCAGGAACAAATTTCTCTTCAAACTTGCCGGAAAGATTCACGGCACAACGACGAAAATTCAAATCGGGAAATATCGTTTCAGAAGCGGAATGTCGAACGTTGACATTCTGAATGACTTGGCAACGGGAACTTCCATCGAAGCAATCATCGTCAGTATTCCAGAAGGATGGACATCGAAGAGAATCGCATCGGTTCTTGCCCGTGAGGCGGGAATTGATTCAGTCCGATTTATGTCGCTTGTGTATGATGAGGATTTTGTCGAAGATTTCGGTTTTGAATCTCATTCTTTTGAAGGGTATCTGTTTCCAAAAACCTATCGGTTCTATTGGCAGGATGATGAGAAGTCAATCATCGAAGAATTTGTGAAAGAATTCAGAAAGGAATTTGATAGCACATTGTTAGCCCGAGCCGACTCACTTGAATTACCGATGCATGATGTTCTCACGATGGCATCAATCATCGAAGGGGAGACGAGAGTTGATTCTGAAAGGGCGATAGTTTCGGGTGTGTATTACAATCGTTTGAAGAAAGGAATACGTTTGCAGGCAGACCCGACGATTCAGTTTATTCTTCCAAACGGTCCTCGCCCGTTAAAGTACAGCGATTTGAAACGGCAGTCACCGTACAACACATATTTAAATTCGGGATTGCCGCCGGGACCCGTGAACAATCCCGGAATCGCTTCAATTCGCGCCGCACTATTCCCGCAAAAGCACAAATATCTTTTCTTCGTTGCAAATGGAGAGGGGGGACACACGTTTACAAAAACGTACAAAGAACACAAGAAGGCGGTGAGTGAGTATAAAAGAATTAGGGAAGAGAAGAAAGCGATGCAAGAAAATTTCTAATTATGTCAATAGTCATTCGTCATTTGTCATTGGTAGTTCTTGCTCATTGCCCTTTGTTCTTCGTACTTGGTGCTTTGTACTTTGTGTTGATAGAAATGTCAGTGAAGCAAAAACTATAATCTCATGCCGAAAAAGAATAATCAGCAATTTCACCCGCCGTCGGCGGGCAAGTAATTCAGCAATCAGAAATTATCACAGGTAGTATAATGAATCAGAGCAAGTTAGAAGGCGAAGTATTTTATCCATCTCAGGAAGTCATCGAACAGGCGCGTGTGAAGGATTGGGATGCACTTGCAAAGTTTGCAGACGAAAACCTTGAAGAGTTTTGGTCGAACGAAGCAAACGAATTAGAGTGGTACAAGAAATGGGACAAGGTGTTGGATGAAAGCGGCAAGCCGTTCTACAAATGGTTTGTCGGAGCGCAGGTCAACATTGTGCATAACGCATTAGACCGGCATCAACAAACATCGCATAAGAACAAACTTGCTCTCATTTGGGTTGGTGAAGATGCTCAGGTAAGAACGTATTCGTACTATGCACTCAATCGGGAAGTCTCTCAGTTTGCAAATGTTCTACGTGCGATGGGATTGAAAAAGGGAGACCGGGTTACGATTTACATGCCTCGTATTCCTGAAATTGTTATTGCGATGCTCGCGTGTGCAAAGATTGGTGCGATTCATTCTGTTGTCTATGGCGGATTCAGTGTTGATTCGTTGCAGGGAAGAATTGATGACTCACAATCTCGCATGGTGATTACGGCGGATGGCGGATGGATGAACGGGAAAATTGTCGAGTTGAAGAAAACCGTTGATGAAGCGTTGAAGCGCTGTCCTTCTGTCGAGACCGTTGTGGTGGTTCAGCGAACGAAACATCAGGTGCGGATGGAACCGGGAAGAGATTACTTCTATCATGAACTAATCAAGTTGCCAATCGCTAACGGCAAATGCCAAACGGAAGTCATGGATGCAGAAGACCCGCTCTACATTTTATACACTTCAGGCACGACAGGAAAGCCAAAAGCAATATTGCATACTCATGGTGGATACATGGTTGGCGTCTATTCAACTCTCAAATATGTTTTTGATTTGAATGACACAGACCGTTGGTGGTGCGCCGCAGACCCTGGTTGGGTAACGGGACACTCGTACATTGTCTATGGTCCGCTTTTGCTTGGTGCAACTTCGTTCATGTATGAAGGCGCACCGACATATCCGTATCCCGACCGATGGTGGTCGTTGATTGCGAAATATGGAATTACAGTATTGTACACAGCGCCGACTGCAATTCGGGGACTGATGCGTTTCGGTGAGTCCTGGCCCCGAAAACATGACCTCTCATCATTGCGATTACTCGGTAGTGTCGGTGAGCCAATCAACCCGGAGGCATGGAAGTGGTATCACAAAGTTATCGGCGGCGGGCGTTGTCCGATTATGGATACATGGTGGCAAACGGAAACCGGGATGTTCATGATTACACCGACTCCTACTGTTCCTCTCAAACCCGGCTCCGGGACGCGTCCCTTTTTTGGTCAGCTGGCAGAAATTGTTGATGAGACAGGAAAGCCTGTTGCAGATGGAGAGGAAGGGTATCTTGTTCTAAACCGTCCATGGCCCGCAATGCTACGAACTGTTTACAATGACCCTGACAGATATGTTCAACAATATTGGAGTAAGTATCCGGGAAAATATACAACAGGTGATTCCGCGAAGCGGGATAAGGATGGATACTTCTGGATTATCGGCAGGGTGGATGATGTAATAAAAATTTCCGGCTACCGGCTTGGAACTGCGGAAGTCGAAAGCGCATTGGTGAGCCATCCCGCTGTTGCAGAAGCGGCGGTGATTGGGATTCCTCACGAAGTGAAGGGGAGTGTGATTCATGCATATTGCCTGCTTCGCTCCGGCTTTCAATCATCGAATGAGTTGCTCGAAGAAATCAAACAACACGTCGGCAAAACGTTGGGACCGATTGGAAAACCGGAACAAGTAACCGTCGTTGACAAACTCCCGAAAACCCGCTCAGGAAAAATTATGCGGCGTGTGTTAAAAGCACGTGCGATGGGTTTAGCCGAAGGGGATATTTCGACGTTGGAGGAGTGAGAGTTGTTGATTTACAATTTACGATTGCCAACGGCTCATAGAGATTCATTGTTTCATTGATTTCTGATTAACTCTTCAATCGTCAAGTGGAGTCCATCATAAAATCTTTTGAAAGGTTCTTTGATTTTGGTATTATTGCAATGTGGATGAATCAATTCATACAATTATCAATAAACTTCGTTCGCGAAAACATAACACTCGTTTTCGTGATGCGAGAAAACTACTTCTCAACTTGAATTTTGTAGAGCGTCATTCAAAACATGGTACGAGCCACCGTGTGTTTAGCCATCCAGATTTGAATTGGAACATTACTCTTGTAACTCACGGCAGAAATGATATATTACCGACATACCAAGTTCAAGATCTTATTAAAGCGCTCCAAGAATTAGAAGAATTACAACAATGAAAAACGATATTCACTATTATCTTTCGTTAGATTATCCAATCCAGATTGAACGTATGAGTGATGGATTGTATTGTGCTTCGATACCTTTGTTAAAGGGTTGTAAGGGATATGCAAAAACAATTGTTGAAGCAATAGAAGAACTACAAGGAGTAAAAGAAACGCTTCTTGAGTTGATGCTCGAACAAAAGAAAACTATTCCCGAACCTGTTGTTCGTTTGGAAATACCTGTGACAAAATTTCAGAGGTTATCTTCTCGAAAACGGTTAGATGAATTTGTTACAGCAGGTTAGTTTTTTTTCAGGGCATGAGTTGAACTTAGGATTTCGGGAGTGCAACTCCCTCCCAGTTAAGAGTATTCAGTTGAATTCCCATTTACTGTTAATCGTTTTATTACTTTGCTCGTTGTTGTTTCTCTCCTGTGCCGGGCAAATGGCTCCCACTGGCGGTCCGGCAGATACAACTCCACCGACAATTCTTGAAACATATCCGTCGAGTGGAACGACGAACTTTCACGATGACGTGTTCAGAATATCGTTCAGCGAGTATGTGGACAAACGCTCGGTGGATGAATCTATTTTTCTCTCGCCTGATTTAGGAGAGTTGGAACTCGATTGGAGCGGAACCGATGTCGAAATCAAATTCACAGATTCACTTCGCGCAAACACGACGTATGTTCTCACACTCGGGACCGATGTGAAAGATTTACGGAACGGAAACAGGTTGGCAGAATCGTTCTCGCTCGCTTTTTCGACTGGAGACCATATTGATTCCGGGGTGATTGCAGGAAAAATATTTGATGAGAAACCGGAAGGAGTCATGCTCTTTGCGTACTTGCTTGATAACAAAAACGGTGACACGTTAAATCCGAATCATACCAAACCGGATTACCTCACTCAAACAGGAAAAGATGGAACCTTTCTTCTTCCGTATCTTCGATTGGGAAACTATCGTCTCATTGCCGTGCGTGATGAGTACAAAAATCTTTTCTACGACCAGCAGACAGACCAGTTCGGCGTTCCTCAGTCGGAATTTTCTTTGACGGCAGAACGGAACGTCCTTCAACATGTTCAACTACAGTTGACGATTGAAGATACATCCGCGCCGTTTCTTTCCAGCGCACGGGCACTCGACCAGCAACATGTTCTTCTTCGATTCAGCGAGCAGATTGATTCATCTTCGTTGCGTGCTGAGAATCTTTCTATCGTTGATACGCTTACGAACACACGTCTTTCTGTTATTGACGTATCACCATCCGATACATCCCTTTCGGAAGCCGTCATCCTGACGACTCCCCAAGATAGTTCAAAGACATATCGTGTAGCAATTTCTCAAAGTCGTGATATACTTGGGAACATCATGCTTTCAACAAGCAAGCCGGTGGACTTTGACGGAAGCGGTTCACCCGATACAACAAAAGCAAAGATAACGTTACTCAATATCCCTAACGACAACAAAGATGTTTTCCCGGAAGATTCAATTCACATCGCCATCAGTGAATGGGTTCTCAAACAAAAGTTCGAGCAAAGTTTCTCGCTGTTCGATAGTTCGAAGAAAAAGATTGACGGAAACTATCATTGGTGGAATACAACCCACGGAACGTTCACCCCGAAATCTCCATTAACGTACGGAATGCCTTACACATTTAACATCATTCTCGACTCAGTCGTTGATGTTGCCGGCAACCTTTTTGCTGACAGCGTTCAAGTCTTCAAGTTTCAGGTTGTTGACAAAGATAAATTGGGAACAATTTCAGGAACTGTGCAAAATGAGAATGCGAATGATTCCGCCAAGATATTTCTTTCTGCCATTCCGCTTTCATCGGGTGTACGAAAGAGGCAACTTGTTCTTGGCAAGTCCGGAAGTTTTCTGTTTGATAATTTAGAGGAGGGAAAATACGTTCTCACTGCATTTGTTGATTCGGACAGCAACAAGGCATATTCTTACGGAACGCTGATTCCCTTCAAACCTTCCGAACGCTTTACGTTCTACAGTGACACGCTGAAAGTTCGGGCGAGATGGAGCGTGGAGGGAATGAACGTGCGACTGAAGCGATGATTTCGGATTTCGCCTGCCTGCCGCAGGCAGGGATTGACTTGCCCGCCTAAGGCGGGTGCGATTGCGGATTAATGATTTTAAATTTCAGTTGAAAATTCGAATTACCTAAATCATTAACCACTCACGAATCACGAATCACTACTCACCAATCAACGAAGCGTATCGAGCGGCATCACGACCGGAGGCACACGGACCGGAGGATATTTCACAACTTGGTCCGGCACAACCCACGCATTTTCAAATCCATGTTCTAACAATTGCCGCATCATTCTGTTTGCGGAGTGACGTTCACTGTAGTTGCCGACACGCACTTTGTAATAGGGAGTATGATAGATGATATATGTCCATTCTGTCGGGAAGATTGTGGATAAAGAATCTTGAAGAAGATTTGCTTCATCAATTTCCTGAGTTGTAAGAACCTGAACACGAAATCCGGAAGTCAGTTCGACATTCTCCATTGACATTGTATCAGCAACCGGATGTTGACTACTGTTGCTTGTGGGCGAGATGGAAATTGGAATTTGATAGACGGACGGGTCGAACGTTTTCTCGTATTGGTTGATGAACTGTTTCAGTGTTTGGGTAGTGTCGTTCTTTTCTTGTTGAGGTAAAGATGGAGCGGAGAAACTTGTTGAAACAGTAACCAACAACAAAAATAAAATTCCCAACAACGTCATGCCGAACTCCTGCCTGCCGCAGGCATGGTATTTCGGCATCTATTACCTCCCCGGAGAAACGGTTTCCGACATTCGTCGGAATGACGAAATGATAATTTTTTACTCACGCGGAAGTTCTGTTACCCACGCATCCTTGTAGTCTTCAGGAAATTGGCGGGCAAGTTGGTCCCGAAAAGCACGTGCCTCATCTTTCGTTGCAAAGCCACCAACTAACACTTTTGTTAATCCTGTCTCTTTATCAAAGATAGATTTCACTTGCATCGAAAAGCGTGAGCGGGCAAGCGACGCAATCTGGTCAGCAGTTTCCGTGACTTTAAACGCTCCGACTTGAACAGCGTACGTTCCTGTTACTTCTTGTGTTGTTGTTTGAGTTTGATTGAGTTGCTGAGTTTCCTGCTGAACTTCATTTGCGACCGCTTCGATTGTATCTGAAGGGGGAGGAGGAGGAAGTTCTTGCGCTTGCTCCTGCTGAACTTGTTTGTCCGTCGCTTCTTTTTCCGATTGTGTTTCTTCGGATGAAGAGCAACCGATGAACGATAACGCAATGATAAGTAATCCGATAATGGCAACAAGGAAACGATTCATAAAACTTCTCATAGTAAGTGAAGATTAATAACGGTCTGCCGCTTTCGCAGTTTCAGTTTGTGGTTGACTTTCAGAACCAAGAACAATTTTTACACTCGCGCTCGCACCGATTCTATCCGCGCCGCTTGCGACCATGGCAAGCGCTTCTTCGCGGGTTCGTACGCCGCCGGATGCTTTTACACCCATCGCACTGCCGACTACTTTTCTCATCAACGCAATATCGCCCGCAGTCGCGCCGCCTTTGGCAAATCCCGTGGAGGTTTTGACAAAATCCATTCCGGCACGTTTTGCCAACACACAGGCTTTAATTTTTTCTTCATCGGTCAGCAAGCCGGTTTCGAGAATCACTTTTGTTAGCGCGCCGTACCGTCGTGCAGTGGAGGCAACAGCGAACATATCATTTTCAACATAATCGTACTCGCCCGATTTCAACATTCCCACATTGATGACCATATCAAGTTCAGTAGCACCATCTCTCAACGCTTGCTCCGATTCAAATGCTTTCGAGGCGGTTGATGTTGCGCCGAGTGGAAATCCGATGACAGTGCAAACTTTTACAGCAGTATCACGAAGCAATTTCGCGCAGAGCGAAACATAACTTGGATTGATGCACACGCTGGCAAAGTTATATTTTTTTGCTTCGTTGCACAATGCGATGACCTGTTCTTTGGTAGATTCCGGTTTCAGGAGAGTGTGGTCAATCATTCGAGCGAGGTCAAATTCGATGCCGCCTGCCGCTTCAATACCGACTCCTGCGCTGATTCGTGAAGCACCGTTTTGGACAATATTGCGAACGCCTTCCTTGTTGTGAACAACGCACAAGCCATCGTGACAAATACCATCTTTACAGCACATCTGCTTTGAAGAAGATTGGTTCAATATGGATTGTACAAGACGGTCTATTTCTTTTTGATGCATCTACGAGTAAACAATGTTCAAAATGCAGGAGCAATATAGGATTTTCTGAGAAAGTTGCAAAAGCAAGTGAGATATTCGTTTTTCTTAAAGCGGAGTAACAAAATTGTGTAATGAAAATCTTTGAATGGCACACGAATTGAACGTTATATATTACTTACAGGATGCCAATCAAAAAAATCATACAAATCATCCTGAAATACTCAAAGATAATGAAGATGAGATTGGTGTGTTCTTTCATTTGTATTGAATTATTCAACTGTTGTTTAATTATTCCACACGTGAAAGTCAAATTCACGTTTTCTCAATAATCTTCAAACATTGTTATGAATAGAAATAGTATTTCAAGAAGAGAATTTCTCCGGTGGACTTCAGCAACTCCTCTTGCGGTTGCAAGTCTCAATGAATTTCTTCCCCGTCTTGCCGTTGCCATGCAGGAAGCAGTGAAGGAATATCCAATCATCTGGCTGCAAGCTTCTACATGCAGCGGCTGTTCTGTCTCGGTGATAAATACAATTCATCCAAGCATCAAGAATGTAATTCTTGAACAGGTTCTGCCGGGACATAAATTAATCATGACGTATCATGGAACTTTGATGGCGGCAACCGGTTCACTTTCAACTGATACTGCTCGTGAGTCGGCAAAAAATTTTCAAGGAAAATTTGTCTTAGTTGTTGAAGGCGCGATTCCAACAAACTCGAATGGAGTGTACGGTTCTGTCGGTGAAGAACAAGGTAAGCCAACGACGATGCTTCAATGGATTGATTTACTCGGAAGGAATGCGATGGCAGTGCTGACTGTTGGAACGTGTGCTGCGTACGGTGGCTTACCGGCTGCCGAACCAAATCCAACCGGAAGCAAAGGAGTAACAGATGTCTTTAAGATGCTGAATATTACAACGCCTGTTATCAATATTCCAGGCTGTCCATGCCATCCCGATTGGTTCATCGGAACAGTAGCAAAAATATTACTGTACGGCATGCCACAAGAAAAAGAGTTGGATGAACAGGGAAGACTTAAACTTTTTTACGGACATTCAGTTCACAATCGTTGCATCAACAGGGATTACCTTGATGAAGGAATCTTTGCTACGAAGTTTGGTGAGGAAGGATGTTTATTGGAACTTGGTTGCAAAGGTCCTTTCACCAATGCGGATTGTCCGATTCGATTATGGAATGGAAGCGTGAACTGGTGCGTAGGTGCAGGTGCGCCCTGTATCGGTTGCACAGAGAGCGGATTTCCTGATGCTCACTCACCAATTTACCAACGGAGATAATGCAATGAGTACAGTAAGAACAAACATCGTTATTGACCCGATGACAAGAATCGAAGGTCACTTAAAAATCGAAGCCACTGTTGAGAACAGGAAAGTTGTAGATGCCAAAGTCGGCGGAACGTTATACCGCGGCTTCGAGCAAATACTTGTCGGGAGAAATCCATTAGATGCAATACAAATCACTCAACGATTTTGTGGCGTTTGCCCGACACCACATGCAATTGCTTCAGCACAGGCGCTCGAAAATGCGTTTGGAATTATGCCGCCTCCTAACGGTCGAACAATTCGTAATATCATGCAAGGAGCGAATTACATTCAATCGCATATACTTCATTTTTATCATTTAGCCGCGTTGGATTTTTTCAAAGGTCCTGATGTTTCGCCATTTGTTCCGCGGTATGAAGCAGATTATCGCTTGCCGAAAGCCGTGAATGATGCACTTATCGAGCATTACATTCGCGCATATCAAATCCGTTTGAAAGCGCATGAATTGTGTGCAATCTGGGCGGGAAAAATGCCTCACGTCGCTTCGATGGCGCCGGGTGGTGTTAGCATTATTCCGCGCATTGATAATATTACTACATCGTTATGGCGACTGAAAGAACTGACTGAGTTTATTGACAATGTGTATTTGCCTGATGTTATTACAGTCGCAAGTGTCTATCGTGATTATTTTAGTATTGGAACCGGTGTGAAAAACCTTCTTTCATTCGGTTTGTTCGACCTTGATGCAGAGCCTGATGTAACAAAGCGAAAACGATATTTTCCTATGGGAAGGATGACAAACGGAACGATAGAAAATATTGACCCAAAGAAAATAACTGAGGATGTCCGATGGTCGTGGTACAATTCTGCTTCAGGAAAAAAACCTATCGAAGGAGAAACATTTCCAAAACCAGAGAAGAAAGATTCCTATTCCTGGTTGAAAGCGCCACGATACGGCGGCGTTCCGTATGAAGTAGGTCCGCTTGCAAGAATTGCTTTGGCGTATGATTCCAAATCAAATCAAAAGGTAACAAAACTTATTGATGAAATGCTAGCGGCATTGAGTATCAACAAGGATGATTTGTATTCAGTCATGGGAAGACATGTTGCACGTGCAATAGAATGTAAAGTTGTCGCTGATGAAATTCAGGAGATGATTATGCAGGTAAAGTTAGAGCAGCCGGTTTGTACTGACCACACAATTCCGGAAGAAGCGCAAGGCATGGGATTGTGGTGTGCGGCTCGCGGCGCCCTTGGACATTGGATTGAAATCAGGAACGGTAAAATTGCTCGTTATCAAGCAGTTGTTCCGACGACGTGGAATGCTTCACCGAAAGATGACAAAGGAAATCCGGGACCAATTGAACACGCCATGATTGGAACCGAAATTGAAGATACAGACAATCCGTTTGCGCTTGCACGTATTGTTCGCTCGTTCGACCCGTGCATTGCTTGTGCTGTCCACGTGTTGGATGGAAAGCAGGTCAAGCAGTTCAAAATTCTTTAGAGTGAGATATGAATACGCTGATAATCGGCGTTGGCAATATTCTCCTTGGTGATGACGGTGTCGGAATTCATGCGGCAAGGGAGTTGATGAAATATCAACTCCCCAAACATGTAACAGTTATTGATGGCGGCACGTTGGGGATTGAACTCATCAATTATTACATCGGCTATGAACGACTCATAATACTTGATGCTTTACAAGTGGATGCACCACCCGGTACCATAGTTCGCGTTAATGGCGTTGATATTCAACCAAAGGGTTTTGTACCTGCCTCAGCACATGATAGCACACTAACCGATATTCTCTATTTCACAAGTTCGGTTATTTCACTTGAACAGGTAACAATTATCGGGGTTGTCCCTGAAACAACTTCGTACGCTTCACTTTCTCTCTCAGAATGTGTAAAAAACGCGTTTCCTTTATTGATTGAATTAATTTTGACTGAACTCATTAACGATGAAATCGGTGTCACTTCATGAATAAGAAGTAATTGGGTGTGTTACTCGTGAGTCTGTTCTAATAAGTGTACTACGCGACAAAATCATACTGAAAACAGATGGATTGCGAAGCCGAATATACTCAGAATACTTTTTAAATTTGACTCATTCGTAAAACACCGCAGTTCCGCTTGCGCTTACCATTAGCATTGATTGTCCAACAGTTTCATAATCAAGGTCAACAGCGAGGATAGCATTTGCACCCATCTGTTGTGCTTGCATGGTCATTTCTTGCAGAGCGATGTTCTTCGCTTCGCGGAGTTCGTTTTCATACGCGGCGGAGCGTCCGCCGACGATATCACGAATGCCTGCAAAGAAATCTTTGAATACATTCGCGCCGAGAATTGCTTCTCCGCTGACGATGCCGTAGTAACGTTTGATTTGTTTTCCTTCGATGTTGGGTGTTGTGAGTATGAGCATAATTATTAGTTAAAAATTAAAAGTGAAAAATTATATGTTATCAGTTAATCGAGTAGTCAATGACGAATGCACAAAGAACCAAGCACATAGTACGAATGACAAATGACCAATGACGATTGACAAATGAAAGTTTAAACGAGTTCTCCTTTGAGAACAGTTACTGCTTGTCCGCCAAGAGTTACTCTGTCGCCCTGCAACTTGACATGAAGAATTCCACCTCGGCTCGATGCCTGATACGCGATGAATTCAGTTTTGCCGAGTTGCTTACTCCAATACGGAGCGAGACAGCAATGAGTTGAGCCGGTGACAGGGTCTTCGTCAATGCCGTATGCGGGAGCGAAGTAACGGGAGATAAAATCAAATTCTTTCGAGTCAGATTTTGCTGTCACAATCACACCGCGACAGGGAATTG
Organism: Ignavibacteriota bacterium; assembly: GCA_016212665.1. Lineage (NCBI taxonomy): Bacteria > Pseudomonadati > Ignavibacteriota > Ignavibacteriota bacterium. Next base: position 45,739 of record JACREZ010000032.1, on the reverse strand, counting down.
TACGGAGGATGTTGAAATCCGGTTTCATCTCCCGAACGATGTTCTCGGATTCCACTTCAACAAGGTAGTCGAATTTACTTTGTCCGATATATCGGGCGGTAATTCCAAGCGAAAATAAAAACGGAGGAAGCAGAGTTGCAGGTTCTTCCGGTGTTGCGGGAAAATCGAGTTCAATCCATTCATTGTTTCTTTTCGCTTGAAGATAGCCGCTCTTTGAATGAAACCGAATTGTTTCGTTTGGAGAAACGTTTCCTGTTTCAAACAAAATATGTGCGCTCGCAAGTGTTGCATGTCCACACAAATCTACTTCTGTTTTTGGTGTGAACCATCGGATGTTGTATCCGTTTCGATGCGGGACAAGAAATGCAGTTTCTGAAAGATTCATTTCTGCGGCGATGTGTTGCATCCATTGTTCGTCTGCCGGTTCGGTAAGCAGACAGACAGCGGCAGGGTTACCGGTGTATTTGTTTTTGTTGATGAAGGCATCAACGGTATAGATTTTCATAATATTTGTTTCTTTGATTTGAAAACGGTAGCACAAATATAAAACGGCACGCTGTAAGAAACAACGTGCCGTTCAATGAGCCATGATTTAAGAATCATTTCTGACTTTTGCGAGCCATTCGATTTGTTATTGCCATCATTATCAATCCGGCTATGACAACTAAACTGCCAATTAAAATTACACCTTCCATCTTATTCTCCATAACGTTTAAAATAAATTGAGATCATCACTAACAAAATGTAGATAATGACACCAACAAAAACAAGAATTGAGTTAGGTTTCTCTGATAGTATAGTGCCAATAACCAAACCTCCAAGTACAACTGCACTTGCTTCTTTGAAAACTTCTGAAAGTTGGTCGTATTGTTTAGGAAGTAACATGGAACAAGTCAATTATCAAGAACACCCGCTTGTTGCGCCGCAATTCAAACATTTGTAGCAAGCGCCGTTTCGTACCATGATGCTACCACAATCGCTACAAGGAGGTGCATCGGATTGTGTACGAAAGACTTGTTGCTCGGTCCTTTCCAATGCGGCAAGTCTGGGAATTTCTTTGTTCGATAACGCACCGGCAACTGCCAACTCGACATGTTCTTCGATGTTTGCAGGTGGCTGTTCATCCGGAGGCAAGAACTTCTTTCCAAGCCATCGGAAAATATAATCAAGCACGGATTTGGCAATCGGAATGTCACGATTGTTTGTGAATCCGCTCGGTTCAAATCGCATGTGTGAAAATTTCTCGACGAGAACGCGAAGCGGAACGCCGTATTGAAACGCCATCGAAACGGATGTAGCAAACGCATCCATCAATCCGGAAATCGTTGAACCTTCTTTTGACATCGTGATGAAAATTTCACCGGGAGTGCCGTCTTCATACAATCCGACCGTGATGTACCCTTCATGTCCTGCGACAGAAAATTTGTGTGTCACTGCCTGGCGTTCATCGGGAAGTCTGCGACGTATTGCACGTTTCTTAATTTCTGTAGAAACAGAATCAAGACTTGTGCTGAGCGGTTGTGTTCGTTTGCATCCGTCGCGATAAATTGCAATTGCCTTCAAACCCAATCGCCATGCTTCGATGTACGTGTTGGCAATATCTTCCGGCGTTGCATCGTGCGGCATGTTGACTGTTTTGGAAATTGCACCGGAAAGAAATGGTTGAACCGCCGCCATCATCTGCACATGTCCCATGTAATGAATTGTTCGTTCACCTTTCGCTGGTTTGAACGCACAATCAAAGACGGGCAGATGTTCTTCCTTCAAGTGTGGCGCGCCTTCAATCGTATCGTTCTTATTGAGGAACGCCATGATGTGTTCGATTTGCTCGTCAATGTATCCGAGTTTTTTCAGCGTCTGCTCAACCGAATTGTTGACAATCTTCATCAAGCCGCCGCCAACTAATTTTTTATATTTGATGATTGCTATATCCGGCTCAACACCGGTTGTGTCGCAATCCATCATAAAACCGATTGTCCCGGTTGGAGCGAGAACGGTTGTCTGAGAATTTCTGAACCCAAATTGACGACCAAGAGCGTACGCATCATCCCAAACTTTTCTTGCAGATGTGAGCAAATTGGTCGGGACATGGCGGTCTTCAATTTTGTCTGCCGCAAGCCCGTGCATCTTCATCACACGCAACATTGGTTCTTTATTCTTTGCAAAACCGTTAAACGTACCAACTTCTTTTGCAATCAGGGATGATTGTTTATACGCCTGACCACACATCAACGCTGTAATTGCGGCGGCATACGCTCGTCCTTCGATGCTATCGTATGGAAGCCCGCGTGACATGAGAAGCGCACCTAAGTTTGCATATCCCAAACCTAACGGACGATAATCAAAACTGTTTTGTGTGATGGAGGGAGTCGGGTAACTTGCGTTATCAACTTCAAATTCCTGTGCCGTAATTGTAATGTTTACTGCATGGCAGAACGATTCGACATCGAACTCACCATCTCTTGTACGGAACTTCATCAGGTTGAGTGATGCAAGATTACATGCAGTGTCATCGAGGAACATATATTCACTGCAAGGATTTGACGCGTTGATTGGCGCTGTGTTCGAACATGTGTGCCATGCGTTGATAGTTGAATTGAACTGAACCCCGGGGTCACCGCATATCCACGCGGCTTCAGCAATTTCTTTCATCAAATCACGAGCGCGATATGTATCTAACACTTTGCCTTCATGAACTGATTTTGTTTTCCATGGCTTATCATCTACAACGGCGCGCATGAACTCGTCCGTTGCGCGAACGGAGTGATTGGCATTTTGATATGCGATAGAATCGTATGCGCCACCAACAACGTTGAAACCGCCGTCGTAGCCGGCTTCAATTAGTGCCCATGCTTTTTTCTCTTCATCGGCTTTACAATGTATGAACTCACGAATGTCGGGGTGGTCTGCATTAAGAATTACCATCTTTGCGGCGCGACGGGTTTTGCCCCCGGATTTAATCACACCGGCAAAAGCATCATATCCCTTCATAAAAGAAACCGGACCAGAAGCAGTTCCTCCGCCGGAAAGACTTTCTCTCGAAGAGCGAAGTGTTGAAAGATTTGAGCCGGTTCCCGAACCCCATTTGAATAATCGTCCTTCAGTTTTTGCAAGTTCAAGAATGGAATCCATCGTGTCCTTCACTGAGTTGATGAAACAGGCAGAACATTGTGGCTTCGCTTCAATCCCGACGTTAAACCAGACCGGACTATTGAACGCCATGTATTGATTGACAAGAAGAAATGTCAATTCGTTGTAAAATATTTCAGCGTCTTCTTCGCTTGAAAAATATTTTCCTTTCCATCCCCACTCAGTCATTGTGCGAGCAACGCGGTCAATAATTTGCTTGACGCTCGTTTCACGTTCTACAGTCCCAAGTTTTCCATGAAAATATTTTGAGGCAACAATATTCGTCGCGGTCATTGACCACGACTTGGGAACTTCGACATCTTTTTGTTCAAAGATTGTCTCTCCTTTTTCATTAGTGATTGATGCCGTTCGTTTCTCCCATTCAATTTCCGAAAAAGGATGCACACCTTTTTTTGTAAAAAATCGTTTGAATGTCAACCCATGTTTTTGCTCGTTCATTTCTAAGTTGAGCGGTGTGGGGAATTCCTTTGTTTCGAAAATTTGTGTGGAACCAATTTCGTTTTCTTCAGACTGCGTGGTCCCGTATTGTACCATGTAATTATCCTTTATTATCAAATGTTAAACATTGCTTGTGAATTAGGTTAATTTCCCTATTCTGCCAAGTTCAATGCTGAACAAGCATTCAACTTGAAGGAATATTAGGAAATCAATGCGCCAAATATATAGACTTAATGGAAGGAAGTCAAGCATTATATTATGAAAATTTTATGACATGGTGAAATGAAAGATTCTACAATAAGGGACTTTGTAAATCGCTTTGAAAGGGTGCAATTTTCCATTGATTTTGAAGAAAACAATTTTGGAGGAATTCTTCATCTTTGGTTTTCAAGCAAAGGAAGGTTAATTTAGGCACGTTTAATTGATGAATATTTCAAAATCAGGATATTGTTCATGAGTCTCGTTGTCGAATTTTCTACCATAACTCAATTGTTTGATGCCGTCACATTGAAGTTCCAACATGAAACACGACCGGTTATCAAACAAAAAATTGATGGGAAATACCAAGGGATTTCATACGCGCAACTTCGTAGCGATGTAGAACATTTTGCAATTGGTTTATCTTCGCTCGGAATTTCGAGAGGAGATTGCGTGGCGCTCATTTCAGAAAACCGAAGCGAGTGGGTTATTGCAGATATGGGGATGTTATATCTGGGCGCTATTAATGTCCCGCTTTACACAACTCTTACACCGAAGCAAATCGAATTTATTTTGAATGATGCAAAGGTAAAGTTTGTTATTGTCTCAAATCAATTTCAACTCAACAAGGTTCTAAAAATAATTTCCGATGTTCCATCACTTCAGAAAATAATTGTGATGAACAAGAGTGGAATCGAATTTAATGACACAGTGCTTTCTTTTCGGGAAATATTACAAAAAGGGAAACAAGAGTATTCATCAAGAAAAAATTTTCTGGGACAGGAAATCGATAAATCGAAGCCGGAAGATTTGCTGACATTAATTTATACTTCCGGAACGACGGGAAATCCGAAAGGAGTGATGCTCACTCATGGAAACATGGTGAGTAATATTCAGGCATCCGCGCCGTGTATAAAAATTTCTACTGATGATGTTTTGTTGTCGTATTTACCACTTTGTCATTCGTTTGAACGAATGGCAGGATATTATACCTCACTCGGTTGCGGTGCAACAATCGCATATGCCGAAAGCGTTGAAACAGTTCGGGAAAATTTGCTTGAAGTTCGCCCTACAATAATGGCTTCGGTGCCTCGATTGTTTGAAAAGATTCAAAACAGAATCTTAAAACAAATTGCCGACCAACCTCCCGTCAAACAAAAAATATTTCATTGGGCAATTGATATTGGAAAAAAATACGCCAAAGCGAAAAGATTAAAGAAGTTCACTCCGCTGCTTTCTGTTCAAAGATGGTTCGGGGATAAATTAGTGTTTCAAAAAATCAAAGCGAGAACCGGAGGACGAGTACGGTTTTTTGTTTCGGGCGGAGCGGCGCTTGGAAAAGAACTCGGCGAATTTTTTGAGGCAATCGGAATTACCATTATCGAAGGATACGGTCTATCAGAATCTTCTCCGGTCATCAGTGTGAATCGTTTGGATAATTATAAGTTTGGCTCCGTCGGACTTCCTATTCCGGGAGTTGAAGTTAGGATTGCGAGTGACGGAGAAATTCTTGCACGGGGTCCGAACATTATGAAGGGGTATTGGAATAATCAAAAAGAAACGGAAGAGTCGCTTGATAGCGATGGATGGTTACACACGGGAGATATCGGCACGTTTGATGAAGATGGATTTCTTCATATCACTGATAGAAAAAAACATCTTTTTGTTAGTTCCGGCGGAAAAAATATCGCACCACAGCCGATAGAAAATTCGTTTCTCCAAAGCCCGTTTATTGACCAATTTGTTTTGATTGGAGACAAAAAAATGTTTTGCAGTGCGCTTATCGTTCCTGATTTTGATGCTGTGAAAGATTTTGCAAAACGGGAAGCAATTAGTTACACATCTGTTGATGAATTGGTTAATCATCCGCAAATCAAAAAGCATTTCGAAGAAGAAGTAACTAAATTACAGAAGGATTTTGCTTTGTATGAGCGCGTAAGAAAGTTTACACTACTCATTCAGCCGCTCACAATTGAGAGTGGAGAACTAACACCTACATTAAAGATTCGACGCAAAGTAGTGGAAGAACGATATAAACATCTTATCGAGAAAATGTATGAAGGTTTGACGTAATACTATTTTTGAAAATATTTCTTAAAGAATTATTTTTGTGCTGTAAATTTTGACAAGGGAAATCAATCACATTTGTTCTATGAGTACATATTCAGTTCCTCTACAATCAGAATCGTCGTTAACATCGGAAGGTTACTGGCTTAGAAATAAAACGTGGGACTTGACATTTATCAGTTTAAGTGCAATTCTCGTTGCCGTTCCGATTCTCACATATCTTTTTGCAAATCAGGCAACGGATTCAATCAACGGACTTTTACATTCCTTGGGAATTGATTTGGTGTGGGACGATGACGCAAGTAGAAATCTTGTTAATGTATTGATAGCGTTATTCATCGGTGGTCCGCACATGTATGCAACTTACACGCGCACCGCACTCGAAAAGAAATTCACTAGCAAACATAAAATGTTTATGGTTGCTTCACTCATCATACCGATTGGAGTTATCTTTTTCGGGGTCACAAATTTTCAATTCCTCATCACGTTCTTTTTCTTTTGGGCGTCTCTTCATGTTATGGAACAACTTGCATTTCTTATGCAATGTTATGATAGAAAAGCAAAACTCCCTCCATCCAAACTCTCGAAGTTTATTGATTACAGCGTAGTCTTTTCAAGTTTGTATCCGATTGCAACATATAAATTTGTCACCGGGGAATTTCGCATTGGCTCGAACATCATACTCTTTCCGGAATTTTTGAAACATGAAGCGTTGGTGTGGTTGGTCGGGGGATACTTTGGAATCTCGGTTGCACTTTTCATCTGGAAATCCGTAAAAGAAATTCGTTCGGGCGTTGTGCATTATCCAAAATTTCTTCTGATGTCCTTAACCGTTGTGATTGCTTTCTTTATTCCCGCATTTCCAAATTTGGATGTTGCGTTTCAAGGATTCAACGCGTGGCATTCGTTCCAATATTTGGGTCTAACATATTTCATCAACCGTATTCGACACGAAAAAGGGGAAATCGGTACGAAGATGATAGATAATATGTCGAAAGCAGGGAAGCCGTGGAAGTTTTATTTCTTCAATGTCGGATTGACTGCGATGGCTGTTGTAACGATTTCAATATTGATTTACTTAAAACCTCTCCTCGGTTTGTCGTTCGACCAATGTTATTACATCGTCGTTCTTTCGTTTTTGTTGATGCATTATCTGCACGACCATATGTTATTCAAAGACCCTGAGGCGATTTTGTTGAAACGATAAGAAAAGACGGCTTTTCAGCAGCCCGATTCCTTTTTGGAATTGGGCTGTTTTGTTTTTAGTATTGGGTATGAAAACTACTCTTTTGCAAAAACGAAACCCGAGCGTTACACTCGCTCGCGCACTTTCAAAACTTGGATATTGTTCTCGCAGTCAAGCCGTTGAACATATTCAACGTGGTGATGTTCAGGTAAATGGTAGGGTTGAAAAGAATCCAAGTTTTTGGTGCGATATGAATTTGGATAAAATTGAACTCAAAGGAACACAAATACCACTAAAACAATTTGTTTATGTTATGATGAACAAACCGAAAGGTGTTGTTACAACCCGGTCCGATGAACTTTCGCGAACGACAGTCTATGAATTACTCGAAGATGTTCATGAATGGGTTTTTCCGGTGGGTCGGCTCGATAAAGAAAGTTCAGGTCTGCTTTTGTTGACGAATGATAATCAACTCGGAGAACGATTGACAAGTCCCGAATCAAAAATACGAAAGACCTATCAAATAAAACTTGATAAAGCCATGACAGAGAAACATCAACAGGTAATCCGAAAGGGAATGATACTTGATGATGAGCAGTTACTTCCTGCCGAAATCAAAACGATTTCGGAGAAGCACGGCGAGTTCCTGATTGAGATGACAATCGTTGAGGGAAAGAACAGACAAATCCGGAGAATGTGTGAAGAACTCGGTTACACCGTTGTTGAACTTACGCGCACGAAAATTGGTCTTTATGATATTTCCATGTTAAACAATAAAACATGGAAATACCTTCTCAGCGAAGAAATTGAATTCTTGGTGAGTAAGAAACAACAAAGCAGAGAGGTAAGAACAAACTACAATGTTACGAAGCCACGGAACGATTACTCCTCAATTACTCGAAAGAAACAGACATCGAATAATTATGCCAAACATCGTAAGTAAAATAATTGAAATAGTCGTATTCAAGATTGAACAGGACAAACCGAAATACTTGTTGCTTCATCGTCAGGAAAACGAGCGATTGTATCCGAATATCTGGCAAATCATCAGCGGTTCGATAGAAAAAAATGAAAAGTCGGTTGATGCGGCATTGCGCGAATTACATGAAGAGACCCAACTGAAACCAATAGCATTTTGGATAGTTCCTGACATAACTATGTTCTATGATGCAACGAACGATTGGGTGCATTTATGTCCCGTGTTTGCCGCACAGGTTTCTGAAGGTTCTCAGCCAAAATTATCAGATGAGCATAATGAGTTTCGATGGCTCAATTATGAGGAGGCGGTGAAACTTCCCGTTTGGCACGGGCAACAGCAGGCGGTTCGAATTGTCCATGAATACATCGTCGCAGGGAAAGAAGCGATGAATCTTAACAGAATTCAATAATTAAAATAATCTTGTCCCTCCCTTCAGCCCAACCTGTGAATAAATTTGTTTAAGTTATTGTCAACCTGATGAAACAATCTCTTGTCTAACGCGTAGAATTAAGAAGTTCCAATTTTTTATATCAACAAGGATTATTTCTATGAAAGTACGATTGATTTTATTACTCACTTTACTCCTCTCCATCGGGGTTGTTACTTCCTATGGATGTTTGCCTGGGGAAAACGGATTTCATTTCATTAAGGATAAGAAAAGCAAACAGGGATATCTTGGAGTAAATATTGAAGATGTTACCCGACGTTTGGCAGAACGGAAAAATCTGAAAACTACATCAGGAGCGTACGTTTCAAGTGTAGTGGATAATAGCGCGGCTGAGGACGCGGGAATCGAAAAAGGTGATGTCATTGTAAAGTACAACGGGAAGGAAGTTGAGGACAGTGATGAATTGACTTCATTGGTTCGGAAAACTAAGCCCGGAACAAGTGTAGATATTCTTGTCGAACGGGACGGAGAGAATAAAACCTTGAAAGCAGAAATTGACCGTCTCAAGGATTCCGATTTTTCATTCTTTAATTTTGATGATGAAGATTTTCATGTTCGTGTACCCGACCCGCCACGAGTGAACGTACGACCACGTATTCAGGTTTTCGGCAATCAATCTCAAATGCACGGTTTAGTTGTACAAAGTATCAGTAAACAACTGGCAGAGTATTTTGAAGTTCCCGGAAAGAAAGGAGCGCTTGTTACTGAAGTAAAGAAAAGCAGTGATGCAGAAAAGGCGGGTTTGAAAGCCGGCGATGTCGTTACAAAGGTCGGTTCAGTAAATGTGTGGGATGCTGATGATTTGATGGAAGAACTCAATGATGCTGACGAAGGAGATGAGTTGAGTCTTGAAGTAATTCGTAAAGGGAAACTTTCAACCATGAAAATGAAAATTTCTGAAACAGAAGATGAAGATGATTGGTCGTTTCATGTAGCACCGGATGCAAAAGGTTATCATTACTATTACAATAATGATAACTTCAAGAATGAACATAAACGAGTTATGAAAGAGGTTGGAAAAGAACTTCACGAAAGTTTAAAGGATGCTGAACGCGAAGTCAAAAAAGCGAAAGAGACAATTCGGAAAGAACTGTACAGGTTGTAACCTGATGTTGAGAAGTTTGATAAATCCCTTCTATGAACCGAAGGGATTTATTTTTTTATCACCTCACCAATGACAAACGGCTTTTCTTTTTTCTTCGTCAATGTGGTGAGAATTGAATCGGCAGAAGATTTCGATGCTATGATAACAAGCCCGATGCCCAAGTTAAATGTTTGTCGCATATCCGATTCGGGAACATTTCCGACTGTTTGAATCAAGGAAAATATGTTTGGTCGTTTCCATGAATACCAATCAACGTGTAAAGCGAGGGTAGATGGAACCACGCGACTCGTATTTCCAACAATGCCACCACCGGTGATATGTGCCAGAGCATGAACGCCATCAATTTGAAGGAGACTCTGAATTGGCTTCAAATATGAGCGATGAACTGCAAGTAATGCTTCACCTATGGTTTTCTTCAATTCAGGAAAATACTTATCAACAGAAAATTTACTCAACAGAATTTTTCTTGCCAGTGAGTATCCGTTCGTATGTAGCCCGGTCGAAGGCAAACCGATAAGAATATCTCCCGATTTCACTCTTTTTCCGTACAATATTTTTTTCCGTTCCACAACTCCGACGATTGTACCGGCAAGGTCATAATCATCCTTCCTGTAGATTCCCGGCATCTCCGCCGTTTCTCCGCCAACGAGTGAACATTTGTTTTCTTTACATGCCTTCACCAAACCGCTGACAACTTTCTCTGCTACGTCAAGTTTTAGTTTTCCTACTGCAAAATAATCAAGAAAGAAAAGGGGAGTTGCGCCGCACACGGCAATGTCGTTTACACAATGATTCACTAAATCCCGACCGATGGTATCGTGCTTGTTCATCATGACAGCGATTTTCAGTTTCGTACCGACTCCGTCTGTGCTGGATACTAAAACAGGCGATTTGTATTGCTTGAAACTTGCATCATAAAAAGCCCCGAATGCGCCGATGTCTGTCAGAACAGACTTGGAAAAAGTTGAACGAACATTAGATTTAATTCGTTTGACGAAAGCATCACCGGCTTCGATGTTGACTCCGGCTTGTTTATACGTTGGCATAATTTATCAACAGATAGAAATGAAAAGGTCGAGTGAAAACTCGACCCATAAAAATTACTTGGCTTTTTTCTCGCGTGTGAGAAAAATAATTGTCCAGAAAAAAATGGCTAATAGACTACCAATAATTACAACAGTTTCCAAGAGTGTTATTCTCCTTTCTTTTTAAAATAAATTGCACCAATAACAAGTACAAGGTAAATGATAATTCCATAAAATACAATTCTATAATTTACTTTATCGGTAAGCACGCCACCGACTACGAGACCTCCAAGAACGACAACGCTTGCCTCTTTGGTAATTTCATAAAATGCCTCAAACTGTCCTTTTGAAAATTTCATGGCATTTCTTATCTGTACTTCCTCAAAAATTCCAATCGGTCTTTCAACTTTTCCACAGGCACCAACAACTTGTCTTTTCCGAAAATTGCTTCTTCCTGACTGTGAAATGTTAGTTCATATTCCTGACTCATGACGATTGCTTCTTCAGGACAAACTTCTTCACAGAAGCCGCAGAAGATGCAACGAAGCATGTTGATTTCAAACTTAACAGGATAACGCTCTTTCCAGTATTCAGATTCGGATGCCTGAACTTCGATTGCCAGAGCAGGGCAAACGCGTGCGCATAATCCACACGCGACACATCGCTCTACATCATTTTGTTCGACAAGTACGGGGCGACCACGGAAGGAAGCAGGCGGATTCCATCGCTCTTCAGGATATTGCCGCGTAAATTTTGGTCGGAAAACCTGTGCGAGCGTAAGTTTGATTCCCTTCAGAATTTCTGTCAGGTAAATCTTCTGCCAGAAGTTTAAATCTTTTTTGTGGATGATTTTTAATTGTCCGTTTGATTTCATATCGAGTTCACTTTCAATCCAAAGAGCATTAATTGATGAGCAACATAACTAAGCCGGTCAACAAAATATTGAGAACAGAGAGCGGCAGCATAACTTTCCAACCGAGATTCATCAATTGGTCGTAACGGAATCGTGGGATTGTCCATCGAATAATGATAAAGAAAACAATAACCAACAAGGTCTTCATGCAGAATGATAGCACCTGAAATACGCTCAACCAAAACGCAGGTAGACCAAAGTTCTCGGCGTAAGGAATTTGCCAACCGCCAAGGAAGAGAGTTGTAGTTAACGCGCTTGAGGTTAGCATGTTTGCATATTCTGAAAGATAAAACAATCCGAACTTTAAGCCTGTGTATTCTGTGTGATAGCCCGCGACGAGTTCTTGCTCCGCTTCCGGTAAATCGAAAGGTGTTCTGTTTGTCTCGGCAAATGCCGCAACAACGAACGTAATGAATCCTATCGGTTGAAGAATGAGATTCCATTTCCATCCCGATTGAGCAAGAACAATTTTATCAAGTTCAACGCTTCCGGCAATCATCACCACGCCGATGATTGAGAGTCCCATCGAAAGTTCATAACTAATCATTTGTGCCGATGAACGTAAGCCACCCAGCAACGAATATTTATTGTTTGATGACCAACCGCTTAATGTCAGTCCATATACTCCGAGCGAGGCAAACGCAAGGATGTACAAAACTCCGATATTCACACTTGCAATCTGCAATTTGATTTGCTGACCAAATAGTTCAATCGTATTTCCGAAAGGAACGACAGCGAACGTGACAAGCGCAGCAAAGATGGAAATCATCGGGGCAAGGTCGTGAATGAAGCGATTTGCCTGCGCGGGGACGATGTCTTCTTTCATCACAAGTTTTACAACATCGGCAAGCGGTTGAAGAACACCTTGCCAGCCGACTCGATTCGGACCGATACGATTTTGAATTCCGGCGGCTAATCTTCGTTCGAGAAGAACGACATACGCTACCGTTGTTAAGAAAGTAACAAGAACAACTGCAATTTTGATGAGAACGATAAGGATATCCATGTTATGCAGTCACCTTTGCTGTGCTATTAATTGTTTGCTTATGGCTCGTAGAGTTTATTTTCATCCCGCGTGTGCCGAGTTTAAGGTACGACATTCCTTTGAATACTTCGAGGGTGTTTGCCATTTCATTGAACACTTCTTCTGCAGAGTTGTATTTCCATTTTGCGCCGAGCGCGCCTGCAATCCGCGAACAAACTCTCCAGACAGCTCGTGCATCCCGTTTCGAACCTTGTGTCCATCGGTCATTTTGCGCGCCGAATTTATCAAGTCGGCTCATCGCAAATCCATCGAGCGAGCGTTCTTGTTCAAGCACGGAAACTGCCGGGCGGATACGTTGAATATGACCTTGAAAATTAATGTACGTTCCGTTTTTCTCGGCATACGTTGCATTAGAAAATATAATATCGGCAAATTTCACAGTCTCATTTTCAATTGAGGCATGAACGATAAACAAATCTAACTTAGAAAGGACAGCCGACATTCTCGGTTCATACGCAATGTGTTCATCAAGTGAATAGAGCGCTTTGATTGTACCGTCGTTGATGCCTCGAATAATATTTTCTAAATTCAAAGAATTATTCTCAGGATGAACTCCGACAGTTTTCGCTCCGAGACTGTTCGGTGTTTTATCAGAACGTACAAGCAAATCATCTTCATCTCCTTCAATCACATGAGGCATGAAATCAATGTTTGTAATGCCGAGGTGTTTCATCAATTTGACAAACGCATAATTATCTTCGTTCGTGGCGAACGGAGAACCGAGCGCGGCAATTTCATTTTTCTTGTAATGCCGGAGTTCTGAAACAACTTTTGCAACCGCTTCATCCCAGCCGACATCAACAAGTTGTCCGTCTTTCCGAATCATCGGAGCGCTGATTCGCTTTTCCGAGTTCACCCATTTGAACGTGTTGAGTCGTCCGTTGTCGCACATCCAGTAATCATTCACCTCGGGATTGAAGCGGGGCGTGAGACGGAGGATTTCGTTGTTGCGAACCCACACTTTCGTGTTACAACCGCGTGAACATCCGACACAAACTGAATCGGTCGAAGATAATTCCCACACACGCGCTTTGAAACGAAAATCTCTGCTCGTGAGGGCACCAACCGGACACAAATCAATCACATTCATCGAATAGGCATTATCGAGTTTCACATCAGGAAAAGTTGTGAGTTCAACATGGTCGCCGCGCTGTGTGAAGGTGAGTTGCGGTGTCTTCACAATTTCATCGCAGAAACGAATGCACCGTGAACACATGATACAACGTTCTGTATCAAGCATAACATTTGGTCCGAGTTCAACTCGTTTCGGTTTTCTGACTTTGTTAAACTCGAAACGGCTTTCGCCAACGCTGTATTTATACGCGTAGTCTTGAAGTTTACATTCTCCTGCTTCATCGCAAATTGGGCAATCAAGCGGATGGTTGATGAGGAGGAATTCCATCACTGCTTCCTGCGCGTTCACAACTTTTGGAGATTTCGTGTTGACGACCATTCCGTCTGCAACCGGTGTTGAACATGCAATTGCAAGTTTCGGCATGAAGTCAATGACACGTTCGTTCTTTTCATTCTGCACAAACGTACCGTCTTTGTTGCGGCGCGGGTTTCCGACATCAACCAAACACATACGGCAATTTCCTGCCACAGATAATTTCGGATGCCAGCAGAAATGCGGAATCGTAATTCCGTTCTCCTTCGCCGCCTGAATGATTGTTAATTTCGGGTCAACTTCGTATTGAGTTCCATCAATTGTAATGAGAGCCATGTTTCTTTGTCAATAATAAAATCAAACCTGTGCAAGTTGAAACGAGTGTTCCAATTTTTTACCATAGTTGAGATGAAAGTTTTTCAACTTCTCAACAAATTCCTTAATCTCATCTTTCGGTGGAAGAAAAGTAGTTCGGAAATGAAGCGTTCCGGGGAGTTGTCCGAAGCCGGAGCCCGGCACAACACATATTCCGGTTTCCTCCAACAGCGTCATGCAATAATCGGAATCACGACTTGCTTCGTACGACAATCGTTCTTCTTTCGAAAGTGTTTGAAGGTCAACACTCGGGTCTTCCGGTAATTCAAACTTCACAAACGCGTACATCGCACCTTGAGGCGTGTCGAGTTTCATTCCCGGAATCTGATTGATTTTTACTCCGAGAATTTCCGCCTTTGTTTTCAATTCGTTAAGGATGCCGTCACGTTCACAAATGTATGTTTCATAACTTTCGTCGTCGGGTTGCGGGGGAGAGACCATCATAAATGTTGCAATCTGTCCGACTGCGTTCGCGCATAAACTGATAGATTGAAACTTCACCAACTCAGCCATGACATCAGACGGAATATTCCGGAATTCCGTATAGCCGCCGCGGTGACCGCACTCGCCAAGAAATCCTTTCGAGATGGAATGGAAACTGAAGAGCGATACTTCCGTCTCCTTCATTTCATACATCACTTTTGCAAACGAATGGAATTTCGCTTTTGTATCGTACACATTCTCCTGATAGACTTCATCGGCAAGAATCGAAAGGTTGTTTCGCTTCGCAAATGAAATTACCATTTGAATATTCTCTTTTGAAAGAATCGCGCCCGTCGGATTTCCCGGATTGATGACAGCAATTGCAACTGGATTGATTCCTTCTGAATGCGCCTTAGCAATACTTTTATTCAATTCAGATTCGTTCAGTTGCCAGTTGTTCTCTTCATCAAGAAAATATGGGATTTGCTTGCCGCCGTAGAGAGTAATACTCGCACTGTAAAGCGGATATTGCGGGACAGGAATCATAAACCCGTCGTTCGGTGATTTCAGCAACGACATCAACGCCGCCTGCACACCCTTGCTTGCACCGTCGGTGAGAATAATGTTGTCTTTGTTTGTCGGAATTCCATCCCGTTTGTTGATAAAATCTGCTACAGCTTGTTTGATGAACGGAATGCCTGCACTTTGAGTATAAGCTCCCGTTCCGTGCGGATATTTGTTGAGAAATTGTTTTGCCCGCTCGACTATATCTTTCGGATAGAGTTGAAGCGTTTCAGGACTTTCCATCAAACGAGGATACTCAAGTAAACTCAGCATTTGCCGGATGTAGGAGAGAGGTTTCTGTTTCAGCGCTTGCGGGTTCCCGATGTTACAGTAAATTATCTTTCGTCCTTGTTCTTCAAGTTGCTGTGCGCGAATAACAATCGGTCCGCGAACAGCATACTCGGCACTTAACAAGTTCGGATTTAATGACTGTTTTGTAATCATACAATGGGTAACCGTCAGGCAGTACCGTTTTTCGGTTTCAAAGTTATGGTTGAAAACGTATCGAGACGGAATAACTGTTGAGCAACTTCTAATATCTGTTCTTGAGTTACCGAATCAATTCTTCTGACAATCTCATCGAGTGGTATATACTCGCCGACGTATAATTCGCCGCTTCCGAGCCGCATCATTCTGTTCGATGTGTTTTCAAGACTCAACATCATTGAGCCCTTCAGTTGTGCTTTTGTTCGTTTCAACTCAGCGCTCGTTACAGTCTTCGTTGCAAGTTTGTCCAATTCTCTTTTGATGAGGTCAATTGCTTTGTCAACTTTCTCAGCATCCGTTCCGATGTACACGCCGAAGTTTCCGGCATCGCTCAGGAAATTTGCAAACGAATAGACCGTGTAAGCCATTCCATGTTTCTCGCGCAATGTTTGAAACAATCTCGAACTCATTCCTTCACCGAGCAATGTGTTCAGCACAAGAAGGGGGTACCGTTGTTTATGCTTCATGCTGAAACCTTGCGTTCCCAAACAAACATGCGCCTGTGTAATCGGTTTTTCGTATGTACGTGTTTCGCTCTTCTGTTTTGATAGCCGGTTGGAACTTGGTTTTTCTTTTTTGTTGGGTTGATGTTGAAAGAGCGCTTCTACCATTTTTAACAACGTTTCATGCTCAAAGTTACCTGCCGCCGCAACGACCATCTTCGATGGAACATAATGCGAGTGCAGGTAGCCGAATAATGTATCGGGGGAAAAGTTCATGATGTTTTCCGGCGTACCGATGATGGGCATTCCAAGCGGATGTTTTCCGTAAAGACTTTGGTCGAAGTAATCATATATCAATTCGTCGGGACTGTCCTCAAGATTCTTGATTTCTTCCAGTACAACAAGTTTTTCCTTCTCCATTTCTTTTTTATTGAAGATAGGAAATTGAGACATGTCGGCGAGAACATCTATCGCTAACGGAAGATGTTCGTCAAGGATTCGGGCGTAGTAGCAGGTGTGCTCTTTCGTTGTGAAGGCGTTGAGATACCCGCCGACTTTTTCCAAACTTTGTGCAATCTCATGAACTTTGTACCGCTTTGTTCCCTTGAACACCATGTGTTCAACGAAATGGGAGATGCCGTTGTTCACCGTGTTCTCGTTGCGCGAACCTACATCAACCCAAACGCCTATCGAAACCGAGCGAACGTGCGGAATCTTCTCGGTTACAACTCTGATTCCGTTCGGTAAAATAGTTTTCTTGTACATGGGATTTTGAGGAACAACGGTTGTGAGTCCTTCCGTAATAGGAAGTTTATTCATTGAGATTGATATGCTTCGTTTTTAATGATGTTTGTTTTGATTTGCGGCAAAATATATCAAAAACGAGGGTGGGAAACAAAAACGATTTCGGATTGGGGATTGCTGATTTCGGATAGCAATATTTCTTCTGTTCCTGAAACTTGTTCCATCGTTTCAAACCTTAAAACCCAAAACTCAAAACGATAGTTCAATACTTCACATCGTACGCGAACGTAAAAAACTCCCGGTCTTCATGCGTATGAATTCTAACAACACCCGCACGAACGAGACGAACAAGCAAGCGTGATGCACGCCTGTCGCTTACATTGATGAGTCTGCCATATTCACGCACTGTGATTCGTTGATGTTCTTCAAGATATTTGAACAAACGACGTTCATTTTCCCCGATGCCAAGTTTTAATGGTGGCGCGTCGGGTTGTTCTGCCTGAAGAATCTTCACCGTTTCCCTGCTTGCCATCATCGTGTTATCGTTCACACGAATATAAACACGAGTGTTTTCACCGTTCTTTTTCAATGAGTCATCATTATTATGACTCTCACCAAGAAAGAAGTGAGGTTTGGTTTTGCTCTCTTCAATCTGACAAACAATGACATCTTTTCTCCCGAACGAAATAATTTCAATCTTCGGATGAATCTCCGGGTCGGAGAAATCACGCCCCGCCATCTCAATCAAATCAATTTCCGATTTCTCACTCTCCACGCCGACAATTGAGCCATTATCATCAACACCAAAGAGAATCGTTCCGCCTTTAGTATTGGCAAATGAAATTATCGTCCGAGCTATTTTCTCCGGAGAAGAAATCCGTCGCTTAAATTCAATCCGAAATCCTTCGCCTTCTTCAATAAGTTCATGTACGGTTTTATAGTTCACAACAAAATTATAATAGTCGGTAGGACAGACATTCCTGTCTGTCTCTATCAGTTGTTTTGATTATATATCGGCAGACAAGAATGTCTGCCCTACTGATTGTTGTTCTTTGGTAAAAACTGAGTCACTTATTCAAATAACTCTGCAACATCACTGCCGCCGCCATCGCATCAATCATCTCTTTTGATTGCCGTTGTTTTTTCTTCACATTCATCTCACGCAACGTCTGATGCACCTGCTTCGTCGAGAATCGTTCGTCCCACCGGACAATTTCAATGGTAAATTGACTCAACACATCAGCAATAAACTTCTCCACTTCTTCCGCTTTCTGTCCTTTTTCTCCTTTCAGATTGTACGGCATACCGACAACAATGGTCTTTACCTGAAATTCTTCCAACAGTTTTTCAAATTCTTTCTTCACATCAGACGAAGCAAGAATGTACTTCAATGGTCGCGCAATAATATTCAACGGGTCGCTGATGGCGATACCAATACGTTTGCTCCCGTAATCAATTCCCAAACACCTTTGCATGTTCAAGGAGTATTTCCGACCGGCTGAGAAATAAATTCTTTGAGAAGTTTCCCCGGTTTGAAATGCGTCTTTCTTCGTTTCGGGACGAACACAATCTCACCCGATTTCGGATTACGCGCTTTTGGTTTTGGCTTTGTTACTTTCACTTCAAAAATTCCGAAGTCCCGAAGTTCAATCCGGCATTCGGGTTGTGCTTGCATCATAACATCACGCAGAGCATTGAGAACATGGTCAACCCATGGTGCGGCGATGGTCGCTCGTTTGTTCGTCGTTTGGGCAACTCGAAGAACAACATCATGTTTTGTAAATGTAGGGGAGATGTGGTTTTTACTTTTCATGTTTTTTCAGTGATTCAGAATATCGTTCCGCAGTCGAAACACCTTTAATTTTTCTCAATCGTTCTGTCAGGCGATTGAGATGTTCTTTGTCTTTCACATAGACAAGAATGTATCCTTCAAACAGTCTGTCTTGTGTATCAATATTTACCCCGCGGATATTTGTGTTTTGATACGTCGAAATAGAATGGGTAATATCGTTCAACATTCCGGTTCTGTCCTCTCCGGTAATTCGTATCGCGGCAGAAAATTCTGTTCCTTCAATTTGGGGCCAGGAAACTTCGATGATTCTGTTTTTGTCCGTCAGCATCAGTTCCTGAATATTTCTGCACGTTGCCCGATGGACTTTAATCCCATCCCCTTGAGATACATATCCGATAATCGGGTCGCCCGGAATCGGATTACAGCATTTCGCATAACTATGAAGGAACGAATCCTGTGAACCGCGAAGGGAAATTCCGCCGGTTACTTTTCGTGCGGTTTGAATAAATCTGTCAATAAATCCGGACGGAGCTTCCTCTTCTTTCTTTTCTTCGGGCTGAATATGCTTGACCTGTAAATTTATTGTATTGATTGCGCTGTCGGCATCAATCTCTCCCTTGTGAATTTTCAAATAGAAATCTCGCAACGTCGTGACGCCAAACGACGAAAGATATTTCACAATATCCTCCTCGTTCAAATGCACCTTCTGTTTCTTCAATCGTTTTTCTAATTGCTCACGTCCGTCGTTCAATGCTTTTCGTTCTTCATCTTTGAACCAACGTCGGATGTGCGTTTTCGCTTTATGAGTGATTGCAATTTGTTCCCAATCCATATTGGGCGTTTGCTTCTTCGATGTAAGAATTTCAACCTGGTCGCCGCTTTGAAGCGTTGTATCAAGCGTAACAATTTTCCCGTTCACCTTTGCGCCGATGCAATGGAACCCCACATTCGAGTGAACTGCAAACGCAAAGTCAATCGGTGTAGCATTCACGGGAAGTGTTTTCAAATCTCCTTTCGGCGTGAAAACATAAATCTCATCCTGATAGAGTGTGAGTTTGAAACTCTCCATCAATTGTTCGACGCTCACTTGGTCTCCATGCTCGAACAAATCCCGAACCCACTGTACCCAATGTTCTAATTCCTCATCAACCTGCGCGATGTTTTCTTTATACTTCCAATGGGCGGCGACGCCTTTCTCGGCGATCTCGTGCATCTCCCGCGTGCGGATTTGAACTTCAATCATTCTCCCGTCCGGTCCGACGACAGTTGTATGAAGTGACTGATACCCATTCTTTTTCGGAACAGAGACATAATTTTTGAATCGCTCCGAATTGGGAGTGTACGCCGAGGAGACAATTCCATACACTAAGAAGCAATCGTTTTCGTTTTCCGATTCAATAATTATTCGGATAGCAAACAAGTCATAGATTTCCTCAAACGGTTTACCGCGAGAAAGCATTTTATTATGAATGCTGTACGGATGTTTCGGTCGTCCTTCAATTTCGTATTTGAATCCTGCTTCATCCAACCGGACTCGTAATGGTTTGATAAATTCTTTGATGTACCCATCGAGGTCTTTTTTCGTCGCCTTTAATTTCCGAACAATCTCTTCGTACTCGGAAGGATGTAAATATTTGAAAGCCGCATCTTCCAACTCCCATTTTACTTTTGCCAAGCCGAATCTATGAGCGAACGGGGCGTAAATATCAAGCGTCTCTTTGGCGATGCGAGGGCGTTTCTCCTGTTTGACATGTTCCAACGTTCGCATGTTGTGCAATCGGTCGGCAAACTTTATCAACATGACACGAATATCTGTCACCATCGAAAGCAATAACTTCCGGTAACTCTCTGCCTGAGTTACCTGATGGTCGCGGGTTACATCGGTAATCTTTGTTGTTCCATCAACAATGTTAGCAATAGTGGCGCCGAACTCTGCCTTAATATCTTTTATCTCGCGTGTTGTATCTTCAACAACATCGTGGAGTAAAGCACACGCGACTGAAACATCATCAAGCGGAAACTCCTGCGCAACGACTTTAGCAACTGCATACGGATGCTCGAAAAACGGTTCTCCCGAATCGCGCACCATACCCTCATGTGCAACATAACTAAACTCATACGCGTGTCGGATTAATTCCTCGTTCACCGAGCGAAGATTTGTTTTACACAATTCGAGAAGTTCATCCAACTTCTGACGTTTATAAACACCGCTTTTCATTGATTGATATTTTTCATTCTATTGGAATATAACTCAGCGCAGGGTGAATGTCAACTCTCAACAAAAAACCCCGAACCAGATTCGGGGTTAAAAAACAGACAGCCGCCAACAGTAAACAGGAAACAGTAAACAGGAAACTACTATTCTCCTGTCCCAAAAATCCTATCTCCCGCATCTCCAAGACCGGGAAGAATATATCCCTTATCATTCAGTTGCCTATCAAGCGAGCAAGCATAAATAAAAACATCAGGATGCGCTTTGGAAAGTTTCTTTACGCCTTCAGGAGCCGCAACAAGAGAAACGAATTTAATCTTCTTCGCCCCTTTATTTTTCAGGAATGTTACCGCCGCCGCCGCGCTTCCTCCGGTTGCAAGCATCGGGTCAAGAATTAGCACGAGCGCTTTCTCAAGATTCTTCGGAAGTTTCAGATAATAATCTACCGGCTTCAATGTTTCCTCATCGCGGAACAAACCGATATGACCGACACGAGCATCCGGCAGTACTTCAACAAAGCCGCCGACAAGTCCGAGCCCTGCACGAAGAATCGGCACAAGCACCACAGGACTTTCAACAATGTGTCCCGCAGTTTTCTCCAATGGCGTAGCGACTTCAATTTCCTTCAGTTGCATATCCCGCGTGACTTCATACGCCATCAGCGCCGCAATCCTTCGAAGGATTGACCTGAACTGATTGCTCGGGGTTTTCTTATCCCTTAGTTTTGTTAAATCCCGTTTTACTAACGGGTGATTGATGATGTGGAGGTTTTTCATATTCAAAAGTTATTGTGTTGTAATTAATAATGGTACAAGATAAATCTGATTCCAATCCCGTAGGGATGAAATAATTATAGAAAACATCAAAAATATATATCAAACCCCAACAGGTTGATATAATTTACCGGCTAATGTACTCAACTGAGTTTCAAAAATCAAACAACAAAATGTATTCACATTCATTCACAGCGAAGGGACGGACTCGTTGCTCCTTCCCTTTGGATTCTTTCCTTAATAATTCTATTTTTATTCCATGATTCACCGACAAAAATGTTCTTCTTCATTGTATTCAATACTTTTACCTGTACTTTTCTTTTTCTTCACGGCAAAGGTCTATCCGTGGGGCTCTACAGGTCATCGCATCATCAATCAAAAAGCGTCGAAACATTTACCTTCAAGCATGGCGACCTTAAAAGCAGATAGTTCGTTTTATGCTTCACATGCTTCGGATGCGGATGGAAGAAAAAATTATTCCGACACATCTTTCTTTGCAGAAGCGCAACGCCATTACATTGATATTGATGAGTATCCGAACTTTCAACAACTTCCGCACAATCTTGATTCTGTCATTATGCTTTATGGAAGGGCGACAGTGCGTAACATAGGAACGTTACCTTGGGCAACAGTGCTTGTCCTTGATTCTCTCACTGCGCAATTTGCACGCGGAGATATGACAAGTGCGAAACAAACAATGTCTGACCTCGGCCATTATGTCGGCGATGCGCATCAGCCGCTTCACTGTACACAGAATTATGATGGTCAACTTACTGGCAACAACGGAATTCACTCTCGTTATGAATCAAGCATGATAACTTCAAACCAATCATCTCTTGTTATTCTCCTTGATTCTGCCCGATACATCAGTTCTCCGCTCGATTATATTTTTGAATATATCTATCATTCTAATTCCTACACCGATTCAATTATGGCGGCGGATAATTATGCAAAATCTGTTTCAGGTTGGAACGGGAGCGGGAATCCTCCGACTGCATATTACACTGCTTTGTGGGCAAGAACCCAAACGTACACGAAAGACCAATTCCAACGCGCCACTGTTGCGCTTTCTTCTCTCTGGTACACTGCGTGGGTAAATGCACAGCCCGAACCGCCTCCGGTTCAACATGCAATACAAGCATCTGTTTCAGGGAACGGAAGCATTGTTCCGGCAGGAACGGTGCAAGTAATTGAAGGAAGAGATACAACGTTCACGGTTTCACCATCTACCGGCTATCATCTTGATAGTATTGTGGTGGATGGAGTGAATCAGGGAGTTGTGTTAACATATTCGTTCACCAATGTTCTGAATGCTCATACAATTGTTGCCTATTTTTCCATCAATATATATTCAATCACTGCAACCGCCGATTCAAACGGGACGATAACACCCTCCGGTACGATGACGCTTCCCTTCGGAAGCACTCAAACATTCAGCATTACGCCGAACACAGGTTACCATGTGAGTAGTTTGCTTGTTGATGGTACTTCAGTAGCCACTGATACTTCATATTCATTTCCGAACATATCGTCCAATCATACACTCCATGCGATGTTTGCAATCAATACATACACGATTGCAACTAACTCCAATGCACATGGAACAATTACCCCGTCCGGAGTTCTTCCTCTCAATTACGGAGAGAGCATTTCGTTTACATTCACTCCCGATTCCGGGTACTATGTTGATAGTATCTTTGTGGATGGAATCTCTATTGATTCAACAGAAGGTTACACGTTTACGAATGTGACGGCACACCACACACTGACAGTAAAGTTCTCTAATGCCTACTATACTTCATTTAGCGTGAAGGAAAAATGGAACATTATTTCGGTTCCTGTGAAGATGGAGAACTACGCAACCTCAGTTCTTTTCCCGACTGCCTCATCGAGCGCATTCAAATTCTCGAACGGATATGCGCAGAGCGATACGCTTCGATATGGAGAGGGCTATTGGTTGAAATTCGAGAGCGAGCAATCCATTCAACTCAAAGGGGAACTACGGACGTTGGAGACAATTGCCGTTCATGAAGGATGGAATCTGCTCGGTTCCTTAAGCGCTCCGGTTGATGTTGCGACGATTTCATCAATCCCTGAAGGAATTATTTCATCCCCAATCTTCGGATATAATAACGGATATACCCCAGCAACTCATATTGAGCCGGGGAAGGGATATTGGGTAAAGGTAAGCCAAAGCGGACAACTCATACTTTCTACCGTGTCGGCAAAGGAGTAACAATTTCAACAATAATAGGGAGGCAATAGTGAATTTGAAGCATTCTTCTGCTTCGTTTTATAGAAATGTTCAACAATTCCGTATATCTTTCCATTGAATATCTCTATAGTTGACTGAATAATACGGCGATATATACGCCTAAAAGATTTTATCACAAAAATAATAGCATTTCTTTCGGTGTTTTTGTATCTTTATTCCGGTTTTTCATAGAGTTTATTCAAAATATTTAATACTTAAATCGTGTTGCCAAATGACATTTCGGCAACACGCTCATTATAAATACAGGCAGAATTTTTTATGGATGAGTTAACAGAGAAATTCACGGATGGGACATTAACTATTTGGATTGTAGATGACCAGCGTGATGTTCATACTTCAATTAAAAATACAATCGAAGATGCAAACTGGAACGTCAGTTTGCAATCATTTTCTTCTTGCGAAGATGCAATCAAGCATCTTCAACAAGGCGTTGTTCCCGATATTATTCTTCAGGACATAAGTATCCCGGGAAAGATGAGCGGTATTCACGCGCTCGAAATCTACAAACAAAAAATTCCCGATACGAAGATTATCATGTTCACGATTCACGAAGATGATTTCAATGTCCTGGAATCAATCAGAAGAGGAGCGAAAGGATATTTTGCAAAGTCTTCTCCGAATGTGAGGGTTATTCAAACTATCAAAGATGCGCTCGAAGGATTAGTGCCGATAGACCCGCATGTTGCCGGGAATATTTTGAAATATCTTTCTATGTCAACAGACGTACACAGAGAATTTCAATTAACAGACCGGGAGACGGAAATATTGCAAATGCTCATCACGAAAAAAACACGTACGATGATAGCGGATGAACTTTTCATTTCTAACAATACCCTCAAAAAACATATTCAACATATCTACGATAAACTTCAGGTTCATAACAGGGCGGAAGCGATAGTAGTTGCCCTCAAGATGAAAAAATAGTTACAAATATTTTTTCACTTTTTTTAAAAAATCACCCTCAGGGGTGATTCGCCGCATTATTTTTTTTCCTACCTTCACGAAGTCAATAAAATGTTGTACTTCGTTCCAAGTATTTTGTAATGATAGTTCCGAGAGATTCTTCAAATTTTCTCTGAAATTCAGACTGATTTCCGACAAATTATCAAAAAAATGTAGCATGGTGCCTTGGAATTTTTTCAGTACTTGTTCTCACACTCCGAACGCGGAGTGTCAAACCTCCCATTCTCAAGCATGAGTATGGAACGAGATGTACAAAAAGGATTTCTTCTCAAAGAAAAGGTATTTACACCTGAAATAAAGAGATTATTTCCGAAAAAAAAGGTATTTACAGCCAAAGAAAAGATATTTATTGCCAAAGAAAAGGTATTTATTGCCAAAGAAAAGGTATTTACAGCCGAAGAAAAGGTATTTATAGCCGAAGAAAAGGTATTTATAGCCAAAGAAAAAGGATTTATACGCGAAATAATACTTTTTATTTGCATGTAAAGAGAAAAAATACGCGAATTCTTGGAATAAATATTTGAAATTGACTTAAAATTGAAGGTTTGTATGATATTAACTGATAAGTACTTGCTTCATGCAGAACTGAGTCTGACAAAAAGTTTTACATATAGTTAATTCATCAATAAACATGTAAGTAAAAAATATGACATTAAAATATATCCAAAAAACATATAACCGACGCTCTCAACAAATGAACGGAATTGAAAAAAATGTTGACCGTTGGAACGGGCAACCCGATACGGTTGACTCCGTGAAAGCCGATTTGACTGCATTAGAAAACGCCGATAATGAAATTGCAAACCTTGAACAACAATTGTTGCAACGACGCATAGCGGCACGGGAGTTATGTCAGCAAATTGAGACGAAGGCGGATGAGACAGAGTTGAGGATGAAGGGGATCCATGCGAACGAACGGGAAAAGTGGATTGAATACGGAAGCGAATTTACATCTCCCGAACGTCAAGCGAGTGTTCAACCTTCCATGCCTCTTACGCTCACCATTAAAGATGATTTAGACGCACAGGGTTTCATCATAGCATTAGAGCGAAAAGATGAGAATGGTGAATATTATTTGTTTGAAAAAGGAATGTCCGCCGATACGAAGGCGACAGCTCCAACCTCCTGGCAACCCTTAGCAGAAATTCCGCGCATCTCAACAATAGATGATAATGTAGAGCCCGGTGTGCGGTACTTCTATCGGGTCCGTGCCTCGAATAATAAAGGAAAAGGACCGTACTCGAATGTCGTGAGCAGGGTGCAGTGATGAAACTTACATCTTTATTCTCAAAGAGCTATCATGAGTTTTGCATCGGAGGAACAGCATGTTTCGAAATCAATATCACTAAAAAAATAAAAACCATCATCAATTATTATACGATTAGGTTGTGAGAGAACGCGTTCTACATTACAGTTTTGAGGACGATCCAATATATGGGATTGTTGAAGACAAGAGTAAATATGCTAACAACGGTATTATAAACATTGCCAGTAATGCAGGGGTTGTTGCTTTGGGAGATGGAAAGGAAAAGAATTCGAGTGCATATACTTTCCCTTGACGGGATATTTATAGGAAAAAGAATTGAGGATTAAAGAAATGCTTTTTGAAAATAAAAGAATGTAAAACAACTATTAATGTTGTTGCCATGGTCCGCATCGAAGAAAAAGAAGAACGCCATTAAATGGTTCATGACATCAAACAAAGCAAATAATTTTATCAAACGTTAGAAAATAAATTTATTTCAAAATACGGAGTAAGCCGAAAATCCGAAGAAGAGTAAGCGTTATTATTTATTATTGAAGGAATATTATATGAATTACATTTTAAAAGGAAACCTACGAGCTTTTTATTGTGGAGATTGTTTTGATTACCTCTACAAAGCCAAAGTAAAAATTTATTCTGTAGACAAATCTGGCGAGAACACAATTGCATATGCAGTTGCGCCCGAAAAAGAAACCTTTCATCAGCGAAGTGAAGAGGAATTAAAATCACTTTCAAAACGACTATTGTTCGAAACCGAAACTGATGAAATGGGTAATTTCACTATTGAACTCTCAGAAAAAAAATACAACGGTAGCGCATTCGATATAGATTTTGAATGTGGCAGTGTTCCCATCCAGGTAAAACTTAAAAATCCTCCAAAGCCACGAGGGCCTTTTCAGTTCCATATTACTACTCTGCAACCCTTATGGAGAGAAGTGCAGGAAAGGAAAGGAACTTATACTGCATATTGGGAATATGGGATTACATACAAATTCTGGTGCTGGCTATTACGATTGCTCGGCTTGTATGTTATTTGCGGACGTGTTGTAGATTGTGAGAAAAAGATACCAATTAGCGGGTTAACAGTAAAAGCCTTTGATGTTGATCTTATACAGGATGATTATCTTGGGCAAGGAACAACCAATGCTTATGGGCTGTTCAAAATCTACTACACCGAAGCTGATTTCCTTAAAACTATTTTCTCCGGGATCAATGTTGAATGGGTTGCGGGACCTGATCTGTATTTTTCAATTGAGAGTAGCGCTGGAATAGTCATTATGAATGAACCACGCAGCCGCGGCCGTCAGAAGGATCGTGAAAATGTTTCTAATTGTTTTTGTGTGGAACTATGCGTGAATATGAAGATACCGCCATCATTACCTGTTCCCATACCGGCATTCTTAAGAATCGGTGGTATTGACTATTCTACGCAAATGCATAGCGCCCCCTTCGGTGATGGTTTGACAACATCCAATTACGCGTTTTTCAGTTCATTACGATTAAATGGAATTTTGGCTCAAACTTTTGGAGGCCAACCGATGGAATATTGTTTTGAATTTACCAAAAACTTCGACGGGGGAGGAGCGCCTATTAACTGGCAACGCGTTACTCCGGCACAAATCGGTACAACGAAAATCGGCATTGTACAAAAAGCAACCTTGGAAAATCTACCGGTTCCTCATTATGTTTACAATAACAAAGATTGTTTAGTAAGCAATGTTCCAATTGCCGGAGCCATTACCACTCCCGTAGCTGCTGATGGATGGATACTGGTTCCTCAGCAAAATGACAACCCGTTGGATCCTGCCGGTAATGGTATGTTTGTCGCAAACGGCAACCAGATTATGCTTGATTCTAAATCGCTTGATGGTTTTCCTCCGATTAATCTTAATGGATTGGTTGCAGGACAGGATACTACATCTACCGGTAAACCATTAGCTCAGGATAAAGTATTTGCACTGCGAATGCTTGTTCGCCAGCAAGGAAACGATGCAACAATAACGGAAGCCGGAATGTGTGGGAGGATCGCTGTTGATAATACCATGTATACAAATATCAATCATCATCCGGAATGGGGTGCGTGGAACAGCCCTGCAGGTGGGGAATATGGAGTTTGTATGGTGGATATTCAACAATTAATGAATGCAGGGTGTCAAAAGATTACAAATAAAGTTGATATTCTTTATTCTGTTGCTCATCCTAATATTGGAAGTATTGGCTTAACTCTAAAAGGTCCGATGCCTACAATTACGCTTGGTCCGATTCCAGCCATTCCAAATTCATTCGGAACAATAACTCATAATTTTACTGCGCTTGATCCGTTATGTGCCTATTTAGTTACGTTGACGGCAACATATTTATTAACAACTGGTGATTCAAATTTACATCAAGTTGAGGACCAAATTGCTTTCTGCAGATAATGTTCGGAAGTCGTTCCTGTTGATCTCGCTAATGAGACCAACAGGAATTTTCTTAGCTGTCGTGGGACACACAATAGGATAGAAAAAGCGTCATGAAATAGTTCATGACGCCCAAGTATTTAAAGCAGTCGAGAGTTGAACGCTCGTTCATTTATAATGAATAAAGAAGAACCTTGTAATGGAAAATCTAAAATTAATGTAATAAATATTTTCAATTCACTATTAACAATGGAGTAGTTATGAAAAACTCTAAGATTTACATCTTTATCTTATATCTGCTCATGGTTGTAATTATTGTTCCACCATTGAGCCAGCGTGTCTATGGTCAGACACGTGAAGAAATGGTACCCGATCTTCAATCGCTATTGAAGTTTCAAGGATATGCGGCGAGAACTACAGAACTCACAGGTACTCGCGCAGACTCATTCCGGAGAGAAATTCTTTCTCACGAAAAATTCAAAGCGCTGCAGAAAGAACTTGTTGATGTAAAAGGGTATTCGTTCAATTGGCAAGTTGCATCAGTCAATGAAATTTCCTTGAGAAAAGGGAGCGATTCAACAACATTACAATTTATCAGCTTTGTTTCTAAAGTAAAAACGCAAACAAACGATAGAGGACGCATTGCGATTGTTATTGATAAACGTAATCCTGCTCAATCTATGTATTTAGCCGACATAGGAAATGTTTATGGATTTGAGCCGGACGAAATACCACGAGGGACGGGTTTGTCGTTTAACAAAGAGCCTTGGTTCACTGTCCAGATAGGAATTATTCAACCTTGTCTCGTTGGATCTCCATGGAAAATTCATTGGTATCGCTATTGGTGGTATGACTCTCATCGCCATACGAATTGGTGGTATGGTTATTACTGGTATTCATGGTGGTGGTGGCAATGGAATGGGTGTCCATGGTGGTGGTGGAATAATTGGTGGTGGGGTTATTACTACCACTGGGGTTGGTATGGATGGTCAACCCAGTGGCCATTGGTAGGACAATAAGGTTGCATCAAATCCCTTGCTATTCAGACTGTGTGAGAAAGAAACCTTTCACACAGTCTGTCTGCACGGGGGCAAATTCAGGCTGTCATGGTCCACACTAGGATAAAAGAAGAACGTCATTAAATGGTTTATGATTTGCAAGTAAAATTTTGTCAAACGATGCTAAAGAAGTAGAAATGTTACGCGTCTTCAAGATAAGTGATAATGTTGATTCGAGTGTAGTGAATGTTTGTACTTGCAAGTTTTTGAAGAGTGAATATCACGTTAACAATATTGAATGATAAGGAATAAGAAATATACTCTGGCAAACAACCTGTACACCGGTGAGGTTGTTGCCTAATAACTAAGCACCGGTAAATAACAATAAAGGTGATACTATGCCAAATTTAGTTCAAGAATTAAACAGTTTAGACTTTAGTGTCTATATCGGGGGACCATTGCAAGCGGCTGTGCAAGCTCAACATGCTGCTTCGATGTCCCAGGTCAGTTTTATACAGGCAGTTGGTTTTGAAGAGGATCCGGCGTCTACAACAACTCCGAAAGGTCAGAAATTAAGGTATGTAGATTTTGCCTTTGCAAAATCTGTTGCCAATCCGGACCATAATAAGACATACGATCAACTCGTGGGAGAGGGAAGAATTACTCACGATCCCGCTACAGATACTGATGCGAAAAAAACAGCTGCAATACTTGCTGCAGGTATTGATGTAACAACACAATTCTTAGTTAATAATGTTACTATTAAAGTACCATTTTTAACAATGCTTACCATTCCCGCGTTGAGAATTGAAGAGATGACAATTGACTTTAATGCAAAATTAACTTCCACAGAAACTGCAAATGTTTCAAGTGAATTTGCAGGAAGTGCAACACTGGGGATTAAGTATATGTTTGTAAATTTCAAAGCCACTGCCTCCTATAAAAAAACTTCAACGAGCGGTACCACAGTAGAAAAAACATATAATCTTGGTGTTCATGTTAAGGCTATCAATGATGAAATACCGGCAGGACTTGACAGAATTCTTACCATGCTAGAAGACAGTATTGCAAGTATCAATGCATAAAATAATTTCAGGACAAATTGGTTGTCTCTACTTATTGGAGTATGTGAGCCTGCGTTTCGTCAAGACAACGAAATCAAGTGAACAAAACTACCAACATGATGCATCCGGGGCGTAGAGACAACCATAGTCATACTTCAAGATATTTCTATTGCAAAAGTAAGCAGAAATGAGACTCTCAACCATCAATCTTGTTAATTCTTTGAAAAATAAATTGTTGGAGTTCCCACAAATTGTAAACTGTCTGGAGAAAAAAGATATTTCATTCATTGAAAAAGTATTCTTCTGGATAAAACAGACTGAAGAGATATTCTCTACGTACAATATTAGTGAGGTTTCGGAATTAGCCGGGGTGCGGAGTAAAATACTTACGCCAAAATATTCAGACATGAGAAGCATTTCAGTAAAAAAATCACAACTCTCTATTGCTTCACAAAGTCTTTATGAACTCCAACATACAGTACTGAATGTATTACATCGGTACGATGGTAAACTTGAAGAGTGCAGGGAATTAGTCCGGCAATTACTTCTTATTGTCAGCCAGACACACACGATACAATACAACAGTGACTTGCCCTTCGACCAGTTTATTAATGAACTATGGCAGTTTATCAACACGAATGAGCAGTTGAAGGCAGGAGCGGTGAGATTGAGAACAGTTCTTATTATGGATGATATCCGGATACTCATTGCAGAAGAAGTAAACGTAGAAGATTTTGTGAATAATGAAGTACACGGGGTGAGATGATATTAAGCGTTTTATCTGGGAATACCAGATTGATTATCAGTCAAGTTTTCAGATAAAGAATTATGCCAGATACAAATCAATCACAATTATCAACTACAAGGGAGTTTGAGAGCATGATTGGGGCTCCGCTTATTGCATTGATGAATGCTCAGGTGCAGTCGGCTTTAGCGACAGTCAATGTAATAACACAAGTAGGATTGACACACGAGAGAAATGAAGATGGTACTTTGAATCCTAATTCAGTGAGGGTAGCCGAGTACATCGTTCAATATAAAAAAAGTGCTCCCAAACCCGATAAGAGTGGTTTTGAATTAAAAGAGGAGTCAATAAAGCTTCCGCTACTTTCTTTAATACAGATTCCATTTCTGAAAATCGAGGAAGCAAGATTTGAATTCAAGACAAAAATTCATTCGATAAACTACGGTAGCAATATTAACAGCACTCACCTTGAAGTAAAATATGCAACTCAAAAGCAAACTAAATATTCCGGTATGCCATCAAAAGAAAAAAATACAGTTGAGGTAACAATGAAAGTAGTTGCTGAGGAAGTTGATAGTAATCTCATCGGAAATCTTCGTACACGTGAAACACAAATAACTAAATAAAATACAATGGCAACGTTAAATAATGTTACAAGCGCTCTCCTTAGCCAGATGGTGAAAGGGTGCAGTCAAGCAGACCTTGCAGTTCTTGAAATTGCGGAAATGTATAAACGTCATTCATTACTAGTAGATTTTCCTATTCCAAAGTTCTCACTTGAAGAAGTAGTAGTTGACTTGAAAGTCGCTTTTACCTCTACACCTGTATCGGGAAAAGTTCTCGATGAAACATCTAAGGCAGAAGTTGTGTCGCGACTGGATAAGTATATAACAACACTTGTAGAAAGCAACACCGCGCTTTCGGCATTGGCAAAAAAATATCCGGATGCAGCAAAAGCGTGGAGAAATAATCAGAGCCATTTAGTGCAAAGTCTATCCGATTTATTACCAGTTAGTGTTGTGTTCGACATTAAGCAGTTTTCCTACTCTGCGGCTGGCAAAATACGAAACTTCTTCATCAGCATGCTTCCTCTCGGAATCATAATCGGTCCGGCAAAAACAGCTGTGGATGATGACCTTCCGATTAAAACACCAACACCAACGAAGAAAGCAACAACCACGACTACTGCTACAACGACTGTTCCTCCCGGTACTACGTGGGCAGAAAATGAATTAATTAACTCCGGTGGTTTTGAAGACAAAGTTGCTGTGCAGATTCAGGAAATTGTTGAAACCGTACTCAAAGCAATGCCTGTTTCACCTGATCGACTCGACGTATTAGTGACCGCAAGCGAACTGCAAACAATAGCGACGGAGAAAATAACATCAATAAAACTTACGTTGCGGGAAGCAGATCAGACTTGGTCGAAAGTGGAAATGCCCAACGGAGAAACAAGAGAGAAGATTGTTCCGGCGTAAGAATGTTCCGAGTATGTACTGTTTGTTTATCAAAACTACCCAAGGTGTTCTTTTATGCATGAGAATAACAATCTCTGTCTAACAGAAATTAAGGAATCTGCGACAGTATTCTTTATGCTTCAGTTTGCTGCCATAGTTATTTTCATAACATTTTGGAATGCTCGGTCAAACAGTTGGATAGATTATCAGGTCTATTCTTATAACTCTGCTGTTTCGTTGTTAGAATTACCTGATGGTATGAAATCTGACCCGGCGATATTGGATGATCTCCATTATCATCAGGGGAAGGAAATTGCAGAAACAGCTAAACACTCACTATATCATGCAAGGGATTTGTTGCGTATCTGGGACCAGATTCGTTTTCAGACTATCTATAATATTTATATCCCTGTTTTTGGAATCACCATGTCAATAAATGATTTGGGTTTATAAAGGAAGACAGACCCGGTGAGCGGTCTAGCACATAGCAGAAGAACATACGACCAATTTCTACGTGATGTTGTTCAGGAATACAATGAATGTACGGGAACTGGCTCTTCAGAATACAACAGTCGTAGAGAGTCGGGTTCTGTTGTAACAACGATAAGAGTGAATATCAGAAAAAATGTTCCCTCCACTCGTGCGCCAATAGTTCGAACAGTACCTCCGGGTACGACGCTTCAATATACTGAGATAATTGATAGTGGTGAGAGTGTAAACGGCAATTCTGTTTGGAACAAAGACCAGGAAGGAAATTGCTTTTGGAGCGGCGCAACAATGTGAAGAAGAAAACTTAAAAAAAATATTATCATATAATTCAATATCAATCAAAAAATTAAAGGACTGTTCTATGTCGATACCAATAAAAAATAAATTTGCTATTTCATCGGCCGATGAAGTTGTTACATTTGAGCTACAATTCAATACCCATTTGCTCTGCGTTTATGATGCAGACCTTCGTTTGCAAGGAACGAATAATACTGTTCAGGGATTTCCTGTGAAAGGAGATAACGCGACGGCTGAACTTGATAAGTTTTCTCTTCCTTTACCTTCAAATGTGAATATTGGCAGACGACTTTTTATTTATATATCTA
Source organism: Ignavibacteriota bacterium (assembly GCA_016212665.1). Taxonomy (NCBI): domain Bacteria; kingdom Pseudomonadati; phylum Ignavibacteriota; species Ignavibacteriota bacterium. Next base: position 11,727 of record JACREZ010000032.1, on the reverse strand, counting down.
TATGTGACCAAGATGGTAAAGGAGGGATGTACGAAATTACATTATTACTAAAGCAGGGGAATAATGAGTTAACGCTGAGTACAACTGAGAAAAGTATTTCCGGTTCTTATGCAAGAGAACTATTTGCTGTTGAGTTCATTAAGGAGGGAAATTAATTTATGAAAGTGTCTTTTTTGGAAAAGAAATATCGAACAGGATTGTTCATTCTTGTTATTTCGTCTGCGTTATTATTCGTCTCTGCTAGCACATTCAGTCAAGAAATTAAAATACCTGAAATAGATAAAGCATCGGAAAAGGCGAGAATTGATTATGCCGTTCCTTCTGCGCCAGCGTCTACAATTCTAGGACTCGAACAGGATATTATTTTAAAGCCGGGAAGTATAAGGGAAATTGCTGTAAGTGTACAAAATTTATTGGAGGGAGGAGGTGCGCTGGAAATAGCACCAGGAATGTTGCTCGGAAAACAAGATCTGTATAAATACATCAATGACAGTTGGTATAGATTTGTCAACAGGGCGAGAATTTCTTTTGCCTCGAAACAATCAACTACCGGAGAACGTGAACTAGGATTGGGATTACGATTTACGTTGTATGATGAAACAGATATGCGAACCAATGATACCTATACACAGTTGCTTGTAAACAAGTTGCATGTATATAATGAAATAATTAAACAATGCGCGCTTGAATTGAAAATTGATGAATTTAATATGACCGAAACAGATAATATTGTAATTGATGAATGTGCATCTAAGAGAGTGGATATGAAAATTGAAGAAATGAGAGATTCTGTTAAGATGAATAATTGGAATAAGACTATTATAGAACTTGGTATAGCAGTCGCCGCATTCTCAACAGATTCAGTATTAAAGAACTATTCGCTTGCTAAGCATGGTCTTTGGGTTACTGGTGGTTTTCCTCTTTTCGGAGATGATGTGCAGTTGCTCATTAATCTTCACACAAATATTCAAAGAAACCAATTACAACAATGGACGGAGTGGGAAATGAACGGAGTGTTTCGAGGATATTACGGTAGTAACTCAGCCAAAGGTTTTCTTGAAGGCGACTTCATCGGTAAATACCAGCATGAACTAGCGTTCGGTATTGCAACAGGATTCGAACTTAATGTCCTTAACGGCGTTTGGGTAGAAGGCTCTCTTCATTGGCAGAAGGAAGAACAACAAGAAGACGTTCTTACTACTTCGTTCAATGTTCGATTTGCTACACCGGAATGGAATTTCTAATGAGCATGGCTTTCATTATCTGATCCTGTCAGAAGGAAAGTATCTTGAAATGATTCATACGAACAAGAAGTAGGTATAAACAATATGATTTTCTATATGCACAAAGATAAATTTGATTTGTGGCGTTGGAATTTAGTCGCGACAAACAATAAGAAGATAGCGGAATCAAGTGAAAACTATCTCACAAAACAAGATTGTATCAATGCTATTTTATTAGTAAAGATATCAACAGATGCTTCAATTGTTGAATTAAGTAATAAAGTAGAAAATTTGAAATGATAATTACCGTCAGGTAATAAGCTGTTTTGAAATTATTAGAAAAAACAACACATGCCAGAAATAGCAACTATTATTGATTCGGCTGTCACGGTCACGCCATGACAGAAGAACAGAGTCGTGAAATGGTGCATGACGTCCGAAAAGATTCAACGCTAACGTGGACATTTGAAGGAACTACGTCCGAATATGGAAAACAAACGCGCGCATCTTGAGATGATTCAAGGCGTCATTAATCGAATGGCGAGTAATTCGTTTTTACTAAAGGGGTGGATAATAACACTCGTTGCAGCGTTATTCGCCTTAGCACAGAAAGAATCGAATACATCTTTTATGTATCTGGCATATTTCCCGGCGATAATATTTTGGGCGTTAGATGGGTATTATCTTTGGCAAGAGCGGTTGTTTAGAAAGTTGTACGAGAGAGTAAGATTACTTACTGAAGCAAAGATAGATTTTTCCATGAATACATCTTGTGTAGAAGAAGATGCAGGTTCGATGGTAAGGGCATTAGTCTCACAAACAATTCTGGTGTTTCATGGGATTATTATATTTTCAATAATTATTGTAATAAAATATTCATTGTAAAAGAGAAGGCATGGCAAGAAGAGTATTTTTTAGTTTCCATTATAAAAATGATGTCTGGCGAGCCAATCAGGTAAGAAATAGTTGGATCACCAAAGAAGATAGAGAAATTGCCGGGTTTATTGATGCGGCAGAATTTGAAAAGGTTGAAAAAGAAGGTGAGGAGTCTGTCAAACGCTGGATTAATAAGCAACTTGATGGAACCTCGGTAACAGTTGTGTTGCTTGGTTCTGACACGAGCAATCGTCCTTACGTACAATATGAACTTCAGCAAAGTTTTCAAAAAGGAAATGGATTACTTGGCATTTACATTCATCAATTACGAGATAGGAATGAACAAACCTCTGTAAAGGGTTCAAATCACTTTGGTGCTATCGGGTATGATGAAAAAGGAAACCCGATATATTTCAGTACTAACTATCCGTGCTATGATTGGGTGGATAATAATGGATATGACAACATTGGAAAGTGGATTGAGTTAGCCGCTCAGAAAGCAGGAAGGTAACAGAACGGAGTACATATGAGTAAGTCAATCTTCATTAGTTGTGTCCACGAGGATAACAACAAAATACATACTATTCAAAAGTGCGTTTCAGAAAAAAAACTTGGCGACGTAATAATTACACATGAAACCGAAGATAAACGTCAACAGGGGAAAGAATTAATTCGTCAACATATCAAAAGTAAAATAGAAGGAGCGGCGATAATTTTAGTCTTGATAGGGAATGATACTCATAATCATGAGTGGATAGAAGCAAGATTTGCACAATCGAACCCGATGACATTGCTAACCTTCTATCGAGAAGATGAAGACACCGATGGGAAGGGGAGATTACCCTCGTTGGATTTGTGGAACGGTATTAAGAGGAAACAATATTTATGAACTTATGTGCAAATGACCAAACAGTGTGTTTGACTGTTCAAACGATACGAAATTGGGGATACGCACAGTGGGCAAAGCCGTTGGTAAGTTTAATGCTTGATGGAATAAACGGCATCGCCGACTATCAATGCAAACAAATACTGTCCGAGCGCTACCACCGGCTCGCCCCCGTATTCCCCGAAGGCTCCAAGTACGACATGGACGCCGTTGATAAGATTGATGAGATGATTGCGTTTGCGGAGTCGGTAGATATGCGCGGGGTGGTGGAGTGGGTGGGGGGTAGATGAATTTTCATAAAACTATTAAGAATAAATTAGAACATCTACCATCATGTTAATACAAGCAAAATGGAAATTATTATTTTGGTTTCTCTTTTTTTCTTTCATTGTACTAAACGCTCATTTTAGCATACCAAATATTTTAAGTAGTAAAGTAGAAATTTTTGAAGGAAGGAATACAATAATAATTGTTGGAGATTTTTCTAAGCAAGAATCATTTGGAAATATGATTCGTAATGGAGTAGACATTGCAATTAATGAGGAAGATAATAAAAATTATAAAATTATTTTCTTGAATATAACAGAAAATTTAGTAAGTGATGTTTCACCAAGTTCGATGTTATCTCAAACAGCTGAACTGATTGAAAACGTAAAGGACAACCTTATTAAAGTTATTGCTTCGGACAAGGTGGTTGGAATTATAGCTGCAAATACTTCGCAATCAATAACTGGATGTTTAGAAATAGGCAAATTATATAATATACCTGTGTTGATTACAATCGCAACTGCAGATGATATTTTAATTGGATATGAAAAAATCGCCTTTAGATTATTAGCAAATAATAAGAAACAGATTGAGGAGATTGTAAAATGGAGCAAAACTTCTAATCTAAAAAATAACAAAGATCTACAATTGGGAATTCTATATTCTCCCACGACTTATGGATTTGACTTACTCCAACAGTTACAAGTTCAAATAGGAATTAATCATATCATTCCTTTTTCAATTAGCACTACTACTGATCTGGTTGGAACATTAAACTATGGTAAACAAATTGGGATAAATGGCTGGATAGCATTCAGCTACCAACAAGACGCAAAAGAAATATTAATTAAAAAATCAAAACTAAAAATGCCCGAGCCAATTCTCTTTAGTGACGGCGCTTATGGCAGATGGTTAGAAGAAATAAAATATAAAAAAAATGTCCTATTATCTTTTCCAGATAACAACACAATAGATACGTTGAGTAAGAAAAAATTACATGGGTATTCTATATTTGGATATGACGCATTTAGAATATTAAAACATTCGATAGAAAAATTGATATTCAATCATAAAAGGTCCAAGCAAGACCTAGTAGAAACAATTAGTACCCTAAAAAATGATGACAAAATACAAGCAAAATTGATCAATAAATATTCATTTATTAATGGTCAAAATGTGTATGCAAAATTTAGAATTTATAACATGTTAAATGATAAATTACCTTAGGAAAACCGTTAGAACCTCCTTTTCAACATTATACCAAATGTTGTTACAATATAGTACGGTATCATTACTGTGCAGATATTCTATATTTAAATTCATTTTTTTATTAATAATTTGCTCACTGTCATGGAGTTTGATTAAGTTCGGAATGGAAAATTCTATTTTTAGTTGGGATGTACTAAAAACAGAAATGTGGTGGGAATATATTCTAAACTATTGGCTTTCAGATCCTTTTACAACATTAGTTCTAGTTGGAATTCTATTCCTTTTCAATTCAAAATTTCTAAAAATTAGTTTTCAAACTTACATTCAGTTTTTGTATAAACCCAGTAAAATAGATTCAAAAATAGATACAATATTTCTTCCTATTAATAACATTATTGAAATATTTTTAGTAATTGTAACTGTTTCGGTAACAATTCCATTAGCACATTTATGTGGTACTAACGTTTTTACTAGCTATTTTGGCTTAATTACGTTTATATTACCAGTAGTGTTTTATGTTATTAGATATATTCTACATCTGTCAAAACATCTTACAGCGATAAATAATTATACCTTTACGGAGATTTCATTTAATACAGCTTCTATAGGAGGTGAAGCGATTGAAACCACAACTGAATTACAATATTACAGAAGAAAAAAAGGAAATATTCCATCGAGCGAGATAGTTACTAATTATATTGTGAGGGGAAATAATGAATCAAGATTTAATGGTTATAGGAATATATTTACCAAACTATCACATTTTATCTCTCCAACACAACAGATTAATCTAGAAAATAGAATTACACTACATAATAGTACAACAGATTCAATTAGATACGCTTTCTCTAAAATTATCGAAAACAATCAAACAAATTGTATCATCCACTCAGATGCAGATTATGAATCGATAATTAAAATTATTAAAAATGATTATAATAAATGTTTTCGTTATGAGATAAAACTCCATAATGAAATTATAAAAGGTACATTTAGTACTGATTACTTAATTGCAGAATTGAAGCAAAATATTTCTGATTGGAAGGGAAAGAATTTAAGTGGGAAATTGATAATTTTATTGTCGCATATTTATTATAAATCTGGTACTTCGTTAGATGTTTGTACGTTGCTAGGATCTATTAATGAGATAAGTGATAATCGAATAATAATTGTTTTAGATGGTGCGCAAGCATTTGGTAATATTGTTGTTGACGAAAAAATAATGTCGTTAGTACACTTTTACGCATGTTGTGGACATAAATGGTTATTGGGTAAAACAACGAGTGGGATATTATTTCATTGTCCAGAATTGTTAATAAAAGCCGGAATTAATACAGATACAATTGTTCAAACTAATCGCTCATTTTCACATTATAACTATACTATTGAAGATTTTAAAGAAACAATTGATATAGAACCCTTGATTAGCTTATCAATTATGCTGGATGAATTTATTAAAATAGGACAAGATAAAATAGAAAAACACAATACATATTTATCTAAATATTTTTCTGAATGTCTTTCAGAAGTTTATGGGATAAAGATTATTAACACAAATTATAAAGGTGGAATAGTAAGCATTTATTCCGAGGATGCTGAAAAGATTAGAGTTAATCTTCTCACTAAATTTAACGTCACAACTCAAAGTTTTGAAAAAGAAAAAATATTGAGATTTTCGTTTCATTATTTTTGCGGTGAAAGACAAATTAATCAGTTGGTATATTACTTAATGAATTCAACAGAAAGATAATTTTTTAATAAACTGGCATGGTTTAAGCAAGACAACAAGAACTAAGGCATTACTATTTATTACAGAAAAAAAATCTACACGAACGAAAATTACATTGTTCATTTGAAATAACTAAAATGCTCGAATCAATACAAAACTTTACAGACTTCACTCTTCAAAAATCAATAGCAATCCAATCTTTAGCAAAACAAAAGTTACTTGTTCGTTGGTTAAAGAAAGGAGTAATTCTAATTTTTGAATTGCTCAATTACCTTTTCTTTTTGCTTTGTATTATTTGCTTATTCTGGTTGTGGTCATACAATCCGTTCGTTGCCACAGAACAAGTGGCAGAAGGAGTAACGGCGACAACAGAAATAAATATTGAGGCGTTTAACACTCTCAAGTCGTTTGTACGATTTTTCCTGTTTCTTCTTTCGTTGTTCTTCTTAGCGGGGGGATTATTCCTGAGAAGTATCAGAAAAAGAAATAACATTCTTCAGGGGTGTTTCAAGATTGCGGGGGAGATTACTGAGCGGGCAAAGAGTTTTAAAGATAAGCAGAACACCTCTATTCAATCCATGTAGTTTGCAGAAACATGAATTTAGGAAAATGAGGATGGTTTAATTCAATAGTTCTAATTCACTATCAGAAAAGGAAAACCCATGAAGTTCTTTACTATTATTTTTTTAACAATAATTTTATCGTTGCCAAATGTTGCACAACAACGCATTGTTGTCACCTCAAAAGGTGATGTTCTCCCGTTCATCTTGGATGACAATACAAATATCAATATTTATCAAAAAGGGGGTAAGGGTAACGTTGCTCCAGCAATATATGACTCTCAATTGATATACAATTATTCTAATGTATGTACAGAAAACAAGTATATTGGTGCAGACAGTGGCGATTGGGAAGTGGACGCGAATTGGTTTTTAGGTCATGTTCCACTCCCAAGCGAGGTTGCTGTTATTGATTCCAAGACAGTCAATATTAATATTGATTCCTTATTTCCTTCTCAAGATTCGATTTGTGGTTTGTTGATCAAAGCTGGAGGAAACCTAATATTTCCTTCGAGCGCTTTCAATTATATGAGCATTGCGAACGACGTGAACATAGATTCCGGTGGAATACTTAAAGCCGGACAACCGGGGATTATAGTATATGGAAGTTGGATAAACAACGGCACATTTGATACGACGATTTCAACAATTGAATTTGCCGGTGATGATTCTAAAATTATCTCTCAGACGAGATTTTATAATCTTACTGTAAATGGAGCGAATACAACTACATCGGGAACAATCGGCATTATGAATACCCTGTTACTAAATGATTCTTTGGGTTTACGTTTGCAGGATACGCTCATAATAGAAAGCGCAGATACAGCGATTCAAGGAGGCGGGATGATTCCTTCCGGAACCATTAAAAGAAAGACATCAAGCTTATATGTAACGTACCGATTTGAAAGCCCTTTAACCTATATAGAATATACAGAAGGCACTCCTCCGGTGTGGACGGAAATAACTACAATTCCGGATACGTTAGCAGATACCACAAAAGTATTCCGCAGACTAACAAGTACACGTGATACTTCAGTGAACTGGGTAAGGACAACTTCATATTATACATTCGATACTACAAGTACTTGGGGATTAAGTGCGATGCCTGACGACAACAAAAAAGAAATAAAGTCAACTCGCAAAGCTCGCATCGGGTTACCGAAGCAAAATCTGCGGGTGGAATCTGTTCCAAGCGATAAGGGTGAAGCGCGGGTGAATAGAATGTATTTGATACGAGCGACGACGGATGACATGTCACGTGCAACTTTACAATTACGATATAAACAGGATGAAGTACGAGCGCAGACAGATGAAAATAGTTTAGAGATCTTGGATGGATATATATCAGAATCAAATGTTAAGAAAGGTTGGAATATGATATCAGTTTCTTTAAAAGTTGATAAAACATTAAAAGACTCGCTATTCAAGACGTCGAATTCTTTAGCTTATTCGTTTGACTCAGGTTTTGGATATGTTGCAAAAGAGTCTTTGAAAGTCGGTGTCGGTTATTGGCTAAAATTTCCATATGCAACAAATATATCAATGTTGGGTGATGTGAGAATTTCAGATACAATGAAGCTACACTCTGGTTGGAATATGATAGGCACATTAAGTATTCCTATAAGTACTGATTCAATTGAAAAATTACCGGGTTCGATTGTTTTAACTCCTTTTTACAGTTATGATGAAGGCTATTTCCCAACCGAAGTATTGCAGCCAATGAAAGCGTATTGGGTTAAATCAAGCATTAGTGGAAAATTAGTCCTAAAAAAATCCATTACTCCATTGACTCATCGAACTAATACGGTACGTGAAGATGCTCTGAATTTCAATTACCTAACCTTGACAGATAGTGACGGAAAAACAAAAAAATTATTTTTCAGTTTCCCCAATGACAATGTGAAAGAAACAGACTACGAATTACCACCGTTGCCGCCGAATGGAGTTTTTGATATACGCTACAGCACAAATACTTGGTTAGTGTGCGCAGAAACATCGGAGAGTAGAGAAATAGGTGTAAAGTTACATTCTGTAAAATATCCGATAACAATATCTTGGGATGTGCATCAACATAGTGGAGCGGCATCCCTGCGTGTTGCTGAAAAACAAATTATATTGTCCGGGACATCTTCAATTATGTTAAATGATGAGAAGGAGAGCATTAAATTACTACTTGCTTCATCCATCTCGGCAGGAATACCCAGCACTTTTGCTTTGTATCAAAATTATCCGAATCCATTCAATTCGTCAACTGTGATTCGTTATCAGTTACCTGTTCACACACATGTGTCGCTGAACGTTTACAATCTCCTTGGACAACACGTGGTTACTCTTGTTGATGAAGTTCAAGATGTTGGATATAAGACAGTTTCTTGGAATGGTTCAGGTAGTGCGAGCGGTGTCTATTATTACAAATTGAAGACCGGTAATTTTATCGAAGTGAAAAAAATGATATTTATACGATAAGAGTTGGAATATTGAACACTTCGTGATATTATTTTGAAAGCAATCAATTAATGATGAACACTAAAAAATATTTCAACCGAAGGGTCATGTTGATACCGTATGAATTCGACTTCTGAATTGAAGCCATTTTGTGTTATGGTCGAAGGTTCAATATTGTATGCTTTTTTGATCCATTCAAACATTTTCTCTTTTTCAGATAAATTTGCATGAATTTTTGCCATTAAGAGAACGTGTTCTATGTTTGTGGAATCAGATAACAAAATTTGTTTTCCAAAATAAAGTGATTTCTCTTTGTTATTGAGTGCAGAATAGCACAGAGCCCTTAACCTCAAAATTGTCTGGTCATTTATATTTTGCTTGAGTAATTCATTAATAATTGTTAGGGCATGTTTCCAAAATTGTTTTGCTAAATTCTCTTGTCGAAGGAAATATTTCACAAATCCCCTGTGATAATTTTTCAATACTGTTGTTGTTTTCGTGGTTGAAAGTGGAAGCGACAATAAAGAATCAGCAACAGTGAATTGTTCTGTAATCAAAAGAAATTCTGAATAGTCATTTAATGTATTTTCAGGATCAAGAGCATATGCTTTTCGATAATTTTCATCTGCGTTTCTAAAATCATGATTTTTTTGATAAGAGAGAGCCAAATTGGAAAATATCAGTTCTTCGGTTGAGTCTAAAGTTAGTGCTTTATTCAAATAATGAATGGCTTCTGAGTATTGCTCTAACTCAATAGAAGTAGCACCCAAATTCATTATGGTAAGATGGTCAACCCGATTTAATTGATAGGCTTTCTTGAATTGTTCAAAAGCTTCCTGATACTTATTTTGCTGAAAGTAGATATTGCCAATGTATAAATATACCTGATAAAGATTGGGATTTCGTTTCAATGCCTGGTTATATAAATTAAGAGCAGAATCTTTTTGATTTCTTATTTCTAGGATTCTTCCTCTATGCCAGTACACTTCTGCTCGTGAACTATCAAGTTGAAATGCTTTGTTTAAATTCCTTTCTGCTTTACTAATCCAACCACTATCATTATCAAAGTTTTGATATTGAAATAACTGACTACCTGCCAAATGACAATATGCTAAATAAAAGTCTGGGTCAATTTCAACTGACTTTTGATAATTTCTCATAGAAAGTTTATTCTCTTGGGCTGATTTGGGTTTTCTTCCGTAATTCAAACCTTCATTGAAAGCGTCCCAAGCTCGTGTTTCATATTTTTCGATTAGTCGTGCTTCAATCGGTAATCCCAATTTTTCAGAAATTTGTTTGTAACAATCATAATAGATTGCATATTCAATATCTTCAATCTTAATTGGTGAGTAATCTTTTTTCCAAAGAAGTGAATCGTTCATTGTATTTCCGAATAGTATCTTAATATTAAGATGGTCTTCTAGCCGTTGAACATCTCCGATAATCACAAATTCTGCTAATTCACTTTGTTTGTTTGAAAATGTTTTATAATCAGCATTTTCTGGTAAAGTAAATACACTTATGCCTACATTTGGCAATTGTTCTGCTAAGTAATCATTCAGCCCTTTCGTAATACCATATGTAGTATTTAGATCGGTTGAATCGCCAATTTGTTCAAAAGGTAAAATGAGTATGCGTTTTGTTGTGTAACTTAATTCATGTTGTTGATTCGTTTTTGTAATATTGTTTTTGTTGAATATTGAAATTAAAAAGATCGTTAATAAAAGTAATACTAATAAAGCAATGTTTTTTTTGTGATGCTGTATGACTATTAAAATATATTCCAGAAAGGGAAGAGAATGATGGTTGAGATTATTTTGTGTTGAAGTTATTCCAATATTTTCTATGCTACTAATTACTTCTTTTAATTTATGCTGATAAGTTCTGTATGAAGTGAGGTCAATGTATTTGGTGGTTCCAATAATTAGGGTAAGGTTAGGAATAAAAGGAGTACGGTCTAAGCGAAGTGGAATTATGGTTTTATTAGTATTCATTGCCATTTCCAATTCGCGCAGACAAAACTTTGATTTCATATAAGCAGAAGAAATCAAACAAATAAAAGCCGTTGCATTATTGAGAGCCTCAGCAATTTCACCGGGGATGGAATCACCCCCACCAATTCCTTTTTCATCAATCCATGTTTTTATTCCGTTCGATTCAAGAAATTCTTTGATTTGGTAAACCCGCTGTTTGTTTTTGTGCGAGTAACTGATGAAAACATATTTCATAGGAAAATCCTTAATGGGTATTTCAAGCAATGACAATATAAGAGATTGCCTTACACTTTTTCTTTATAAATGAATAAACAATAAACTCTTCAATAAAACATCGGGAGAAGATAGAATAATTGTTCGTAAAATAAAATCATTAGAGGGCGTCGAGTTGACTCATAAAAATGTAACCGAAAGGGTTTGAAAATGGAGTCGTTGCCTCATAAGTTAGGTAACCCAACAATTTCAAGGAATTCGGTAGTGACTCATGCAGCAAAACAAGAATATTTACATGAAATCAAAGAACGATATTATTTCAGTT